>CAYGMR010000440.1:1947-4993 GCA_964350725.1 uncultured Ardenticatenaceae bacterium
GCAGTCACGTCAAACATTTGCGCGTCTTTTTGTCGGTACAAAAACGCTGTCATTCTGATACAAGCCTGTGCAATGTCAGCCGGTGCGCTTTCGCTATAGCCCCACTTGCCCGTAATCTCTATTGCATCCATCCATTCGCCAGTGTATGTCCAAGTTTTGCCTGAATCATCTAATAAGCGGATGGCTCTGTATGGTGTCTCGTTACGTGGTAATGTGGTGTATTCGCTGGCCGCAACCTCTATGCCGTCGCCATTGGTAACGGTCGTGATATCACACAAATCAGCATCAAGCCATAAACGCCCCCCGCGTATGTGTTCACCTGCCGCGTCGTAATACCTTGTGGTATCGCTGGCAACTTCAAATACGCGGTCGGTGTAACTATCAATGGCTTGTTGTGCTGCGATGACAAGCTGCGCCAATAGCGTGTCGTCACCCGTGCCAGAAATGCCAAGATAAGTTTTGACTAATGATGCTGTCGTGTATGCCACTGTCTACGCCTTTTTACGCCGCGTGCGTTTGGTGGTCGTGGTTGGCTTTGGTTCCGGTTCCTCTACCAACTCCGCCCGATTGTCTTTAATAAGCTGGCTGGCTGCTTTGTCGTCAAACTCCGCAACCGTGCCAGCTTCATAAAAACGTTCGCCAGTTAACACGCCGCGATAAGCTGCAACGAATTTAACTGATTTCATTACGCCACCATTCCATAAGCCGCTAACACTGCGGTTAATGCGGTGATTTTGGCGTTTAGCTCTTCACAGAATTCCAGTAACTCCGCGACGGTTGGCGTACCACCGTTCGCAATGGTGATTGCGCCGTTCGTGGTGATTTCTGGGTCTGCGGCTGAATAGGTTATTGCAATCGCGTCAACCGCGCTTTGCTGGTAACCTCTGGGAATATATGTAGACATATTTCACACTCCCTATACTGTCAAGTTATAGCTGATGGCGCTGGCTTCGGTGTCGCGTGCCGATAAGTGGTAACGCATCAAGGCTGTGATTTCCCAAGCATCTGCACGGGGAAAGCGTTGCGTTTCGATGGTCATGTCACGGCGATAGCCGTAGCGCCATTGATCCCAACGAACCGCCAGGATAGCGCCTGTGGTGTTATTGCCTTGTGTGTCTAAGTCAACCTTACCGGCCGTGTTCGCTAACAGGTTTGTCGCGCCTTTGTGCATCTGTCCAGAGACAAAAACTTTCGAACCATAAATGCCAGTCAGCATACCGCTTTCAATGGTAGCACCGCTGAAAACGTCCTGTGACTTGACATCGGCCAATTGAACCGCCTTGTAGTGGGTGAAGGGATCAAGGATGAAACCAGACTTACCTGGCATAATGCCACCTAAACCGGCATCGCCCATTAATTTCAACGTTTCGATAAAATCGGCCGATGCAATCGCGCCACCGTCACGGCTGTTTGCCGCGTTTGTAACAAGGCACAATTTACGGAATCCGTTCAACGCCATAAACCAATCCGTAGCCGCTGGTGTGCCGCCAATATCATTAATATTGGTGGTCGCTCCTGCGGCCGTGTCGCCATTGATGAAAATGGCTTCCATGATTTCCGCGCCACTGGTTACGAGTTGTCGCTGCAATGCAGAAACAAATGGTAATACAGCATCCTCGACCATCTCGCCAGTGTAGATTACGCTGGTTCCTGATTTGGCTAAAGTTGCGGTTACGCTACCTGTCCCCAACGCCTTAGCCGGCACAGTGTTCGCAATTTGCGCCGTTGCGTTTGATGGGTCGCCACTTTGGGCGACTGTGAACCATTCGGGGTCGGTTCCTTCTAACGGGAATACAATTGATTCGGCTCCGGGGGGAGCAACGATTGCTCCGCCACCCGCCGACAATTGCTCTAATACAAATGTCTGTTGTCTGACTTTCTCCCACATGTTGGAAGAGTAAGCCACGCCGATCCATTCATCACCAAATCCGACGTTCGTGCTGAAGTTGGCTTCATTGGCTTTGATACCTAACCCTTTAGCACGCATAACGGCATCGCGCATATTGATATTTTTGGTGGCTTCTTCTGAATACAAACGATGATAAAAAGCTTTGGTCATGCCATCAGAAACGGCGCGTCGCCCTTCTGCCGATTTGATAACCGACATAGCTAATGAAATATCCTCAAGTGGATAATTATCATATTTCCAATGGTCGGTATCCATGACCACGTTCACGCCTTTGGCAGCATCGCCACCCACGCCAATTGCGTTTACTGGCTTATCTTCCAATTTCTCGATGCGTTTGTTAATAGGGTCAAGCGCGGTTTTCATTGCTTGACTGATTTCGTCAATACTCAATGCCGGGGTTGTGTCCGGCTGTTTTTGCTGTTTGTCAGCCATGATTGAATCCTCCGATTCAGCCGGTAAACCCGGCATAATATTATCCTGCTCTGGTTCCGTCGCCGTCGCGTTATCATCGACATTTACCATGTCCTTTAGTAACGCCTTTAGGCTTTCGTCGCCGTCTGCAAGTTGTTTAATTCTCTCAATTCCTACGGTACGCGGCTCGGCTGGTGTCACGGTTAGCGACGTTTCAACCCATGGCCACGTTTTAATCATATTGCCGTCATAGCGCACCAAATGAGAAACGCTGCCAGACGAATAACCTAATACGCCCTGTTCAACTAACTTCAATACAGCCGCCGCGTATTCTGCGTGCTTGTCAATTTCTGATTTAACAAACGCGCCAATATCATCAATGGTGATTTCAATTACTTTGCCAAGTTGGTTTTTTACGGCGTTAACCGTGTGGTCATAGTAGATGGGTTTGACTGGCACTAAGTCCAGCATAAAATCTGTATCTTTGGTGAAGGTTTCGCCTTGTAAATCGCGACCACCAAAGACCACGCCATAGCCACCAATTGTGGCCGTGTCGTCTGTTTGTTTGAGTATTTTTACTGAGTAGTCCATAAGCAAAAAAAAAGCGGCAACAAGTCTTAATTGACTTGTTGCCGCTGTTTGGGTTTTTCCCAAAGAAAGGCTGGTTATTTAATTATTGTTTGCCCGGAGCCGGATTAACGGGAGGCAACTCCGGGCAAACGGTTA
>CAYGMR010000441.1:0-758 GCA_964350725.1 uncultured Ardenticatenaceae bacterium
GCAGGACTCTTGTTTTTGGTAGGGTTTGCTTTGGTTATGGCATCCAACACGGCCGTTTCTACGCCAACAGCATCCACACCGACAATAGCCGCCACGGCCGTTACCCAACCCCTGCTCGACCCAACTGCAACAGCGCCAGTGCCAACCCTGCTACCGACCTATATTCGTGTGTCACCAGAGGCAGCAACGGCCGTTGTCACCAACACGCCGCTGCCATCCCCGACACCAACACCAATGCCACTACCCATCCTCAATAATCCACTGGATGATCAATTCGCTGCCACTGCAGAAGAATGGTTTGCTGATTTTTTGCATATTGATGCTCAAAATAGTGGTGTGCAGCAATACCAGGCCAATAATTTCACTCATCCGATCGCGCTTGAAATTAAAGCAAATATGGCATATTTGTTGGATGCTGGTCGTGTGTTGGCGATTGATTTAGATGCGGCCGTACCGCCACAAGTATTGCTGGCGCCCGATGATTTAGTCGAAGATGTTCGTGTTTTGGAGCCAATTGATTTAGCACTGATGGGTGATTTTTTGCTGGTTTTAGATCGGGCAGGTGACGTGTATCTGTATGATTTGGTGGCCCAAACATGGTCATTAGACCGCTATGATCGCCCTGTTGAGGCTACTTCTGGCCATTATTTTGTGGCGATCGACGCCCCTAACAATTTTGCTGAAAATGACCCCGCGGCTTATGTCCGTTCTTTGCTGGAAATCAATTATCATTTTGTGTCCCAATATGGCAATGAGGG
>CAYGMR010000441.1:768-4991 GCA_964350725.1 uncultured Ardenticatenaceae bacterium
CCATTATGGAATTTGCCCGAGGCGCGTGGAGTTGATGTGAGTGCGTTGGGGGATAAAACCTATGTTTTGCAGCGTGAACTGCACGACAGTGCGGGTACAGTCCATTTGTATCAAGATACCCGCCATATCAAAACGTTCCAAACCCGTTTTCCCATTGAGAATCCGCTGCAATTGGTGGCGACAGAAACGGCCGTTTATGTTCTTGATCAGGAAGGACGCCGATTGCTGGCTTTTGATCCACAGAGTGGCGCTTTGCTGCAAATTTACCAATTGTTGCAAGCGGATCCGATTTCTGTTTTTTGGGCAGATAATGCGGGACAAAGATTAATTTTTGCCGGGCGTGATAAACTTTATTTTTGGCAGCAGCCGGAGCGTCTAGCTGCGATTCCTGGCGGCGATTTTCTAAGCGGTGTGCAGCCGCATGATCCCGCTTTTTTGGCTAGTCTAACAGAATATGGCGTGCCTATTGGCGGCTCGAATATCACATTTCGTGATTTTCAACTGCCCGGTGCCCCGCGCCATTATCGTTTGGGCGTGCATAACGGCATTGATTTTTATTGGCAGCCAGGCACGGATGTGATTGCAGCGGCTGATGGCGTGATTGTGCGCGCAGATGCTGATTATGAGATGCCTACAGCCGCTCAATTGGCGGCATGGTGGAATGAATCTCAGGCGTTGGGTTATACTTCGGCTGAGGCGCTTGATCATTATTTGGGTCGACAAGTCTGGATTGAACATGCAAATGGAGTGGTCTCACGTCATGCCCATCTGCGCATGATTGAACCTGGAATTGGGGTGGGAACGGCCGTAACGCGGGGACAAAAAATCGGTGAAGTTGGCAACTCTGGTTCACCTGCATCACTCGAAAGTGAAACGTCCGATGCCCATTTGCATTTTGAATTATGGCTGGATGAGGATGTATATCTGGGCCAATTTTTGCGGCCGATTGAAACCCGTATGTGGGTAGAAAGGATTCTTTCTAATTGACAAATAGCAATTAACAATTGCTAATTGTCAATTGCCAATTTTATTTTGATGAAAATTATCGCGAGAACTTTGGGTTTGCTGGCATTTGTAGGTGGGATGCTTACCGTGATACGGCCGCGTACCGGCTGGGTGTCGTTGTTGTTGTGGATGCCAAAACTGTTGGCAGGGGCGTTGACACCTTTTTTTGTGGTTGTTGGGAGTGTGGCCGTGTTGTTGAGTACATGGCGCAAGGATTGGTGGGGGATGTTGCTTGGCTTTTTGGGCATGGTGACTTCAGGGATGTATGTGCGCCGGATTGTAGCGCCCCATGATGGGTTTGTGAATGCTTTTGGATCAGATTGGGAGAGTCGCATTCCGCCTGAGCTGAAGCCGCGTTTACTTGCGCAGCGTTGGACCCCTTTTTTGCGGGAAAAGTCGGCCGTTTCTTACCAAGAAAATATTATTTATGGGCACAATCGACAGTTTGGCACACCCTTGCTCGCTGATTTGTGGCAGCCACCTCCAGAAATAAGCCCCACAGGATTGGCAGTGGTATATATACATGGTGGTGCGTGGCGCTATGGTACAAAAAACATGCGCACGGCTTCCTTCTTCCGGCATTTGGCTGGGCAAGGGCATGTGGTGTTCGATGTTGCCTACACGCTTGCGCCGGTTGCTGATATTCCCCAAATGGTGACTGAGATTAAATCTGCGATTGCTTGGCTGAAAGCAAATAACGCTGTTTATGGTATTAACCCAGAGCGCATTGTGTTAATGGGCGGTTCGGCGGGTGCACACCTTGCCTTGTTGACGGCTTACGCGACTGAGGAAGAACGCTTACAAGTGGCCGATTTGGCAGCCACAGATACCACTGTGTGTGCTGTCGTGTCGTTTTATGGGCCACCAGATTTTCATGCCTTACAAGATGCGGTTGGACGTGGTTACGGCCGTATCGCATATTCACGTTTGGTCAAAGGCTTGTTCCACCGGCTGGACAACCGCTTCAAAATGTTGAGTGGGGTTGAAGTTGACGCCGAAATTGAAGACCCGCTGCGCTTGTTGGCTGATGTGATCGGTGGCTTACCCACTGAAGTACCAGAAGCCTATCGTTTGACTTCACCGATCACGTATGTGGGGCCACATTGTCCACCGACACTGCTGATTCAAAACACACATGATTTTTCAGGGATGATGCCTGAAGTAGCAGGCTTGGAGCAAAAATTACGGGCGGCGGGTGTGCCTGTTGTGTATGTAGAATTACCCAATACAGAACATGCTTTTGACCTCGTCTGGCCACAAATTTCGCCAGCGGCACAGTCGGCATTTTATGATGTGGATCGCTTTTTGGCCTTGATGGTGTCGTGTTCAGCAATCAATATTTAATCCTCGAAGCGGGAGTCGTCGAGTTGTTTGCGTAAATGGTCTTCAGGATTGGCGGCAGCTACGGCCGTATCGTCTGCCGTTCCATGCAAAATCTCCATAGCGGCATCGATTTCAGCTTGGGAGGCACGTCCGACCTTGTTCCATTTATGGCAGTGGGAACAGCGGTCATATT
Source organism: uncultured Ardenticatenaceae bacterium (assembly GCA_964350725.1). Classification (GTDB taxonomy): domain Bacteria; phylum Chloroflexota; class Anaerolineae; order Promineifilales; family Promineifilaceae; genus JAACFF01. The sequence goes on from CAYGMR010000441.1 coordinate 3,290, forward strand.
TGGTAGTTCCGAAATTAGGTGCAAAAAGATGGCGTGCGAACGGTTTGCCACAGTTGGGGCAGACGGCCGTTCCGTGTGCCCCGCTCACCGCTTTTTGTTCTTTCGTTTTGCCGCGTGTGCCTACAAAGTAGGTGATGAGCCAACCGATCGCAATGACTGCGAGAACGCCGCCAATTAGCCAGATTGTTGCCTGGCGTGCCACACTTGGTGGCAAAAAATTGCGGGTGATGCTGTTGGATGACAGCGCTTGCCCATCTGCTGTGTAGCCAATGGCTTGCATGGTGTGGGGGCCTTCGGGAAAATCTTCGGTGTTAAATTGATAATGGTATGGTGTTTCTGTGCCTTCAGCGATAACTAAATCATCCATCAGGTATTCGACACGAATCACATTGTCAGGCGCAGTGACGCGATAGGAGAAGGTCCCTTCGATATTGTTGCCCATCGCGAAGCCCCAATCACGACTTAACCTTAAATTAACGGCCGTTTCTTCCTGGGCAAACGTGCTAGCAACAGAGACTAGTAACAGAACAAGGACAATGAAAATAGTTTTGGGTTTCATTCTTCTTCGGAATCCTGTGGCGTTTCTGGTGTTGGTGCATGGTCATGCATCCAATCAAGTAAATCATCAGTGCGATTCCGCCGGGCCAGGAACAATAATAAATTGCGGACTTTTTGTTTTTTGCTTGCCAGCCCCAAATCTTCCCAATCGATATCTAAATCTATGGCGATTTGTTGCAATGTTTTTAGATCATAATGTGCTAACAGATATTGCCGCAAGACGGTGGGGGGGGAATCCGCACTGAGTTTTTCGAGGCGCGGCAGATGGTCAGCAGGCAGCGGTGTGAGGATACGTTCAACCGCCAGAGCCAAAACGGCCGTTTGTCCACGTGCTTCAGCCACATCCATAATATTGACAATCAAGCCCTGCATGGTTTGGTTTAGGCCCATGACATCATTTTCGCGGATGTCCAAGTCAAACATGAGATCAAGCACATCCTCAAAACCAAAGCGGTCGCGGATTTGTTCATAGATCATTTGGCGGTCGAAGGTGCTGTCGTTGTTTTTAAAGATTGGTTGTTGGTTGTTTTGTGGGGGGACGGTTGCAGTTGTGGTGGCTGAGGTGGGGTTGATAAACGGCCGTAACACCGCCCACAACCACAGCGCAGCACCACCAAACAAAGCCCCTATAATCACAAAATAGAAAAAGCCTAATTGCGCTTGTAGTGCCGTGTGATCAAATGTATTTAGGAGCGTGTCGAGTAGAACGGCCGTTGAAACCGTTAATAATCCGATACCCCATGCTATCGACGGCCGTCGTATAAACATGATTAAGAAAATGACGACAACCAAAAGTTTGATGATGAGTAACAATGACATAAATTGTCCTCTAAGTTACCTAACTGGAGTCTGACGTTTTTCGTTATACCAGAGAGATTTGTCAACATTTTTTGGTAGAAATCACATCTGCTTCCAGAGAGAGAAGTTGACAAATCTACTTTTCAAAGTCCAGTACCTAAAATAAAAGTTAGCCTTAAGATTTTAGCATTGCCGCTCAATGGCGCAAATGTGTACATAAAAGCCCTGATTGCATTAATTTATAGGTTGACGGCCGTTTCTCACCTCGCTATAATGAAACCCACGAGTGTACAAGTTAAACAACATTGACGGAGACAAGTACGGCCGTAACGAATTTTAGAGAGTT
>CAYGMR010000442.1:0-2097 GCA_964350725.1 uncultured Ardenticatenaceae bacterium
CCTGTATGAACAATTTGTAGCGGCTTGGCTGCAAATCCATCTGCCATCCCCCTGGCGCATTCGCGCCCAAGAACGTGTCACCATCGGCCATCATCACAGCGGCTTACAATTTGATATTGACCTGGTTTTATATGGTCACGATGGACGGCCGTATGCAGTCATCGATACCAAATACAAAACCCCCACGCGCCCCAGCAACAACGATGTTAATCAAATTATCGCTTACGCGAAAGCCAAAGGCTGTCGCCAAGCGGTTTTGCTATATCCGGTAGAATTGGAACGGCCGTTAGATGTCATCCTCGATGGCTTACACTTACGCAGCTTAACTTTTGGGTTGAATGACGATCTGGATATAGCTGGGCAGCAGTTTTTGGCTGCATTAGGGAGATAAATCGGAATATACACAGCGAAAACCGAGATGATCTAGCCAATTATGTGGGTTTTCATTTTTGCGGATGCTGTTTAGCAGTTGAGAGGAATCAGCATTCCACCCGCCACCCCGCAAAGGTTGGCTATTTGGTTTTACAGGATTATGGGGTTGGGCAACGGCCGTTTCCCCCACATCCGCTTGCACCCATTCCCACACATTGCCCGCCAAATCATAAGCCCCTGCCCAACTTTGACCATCCGGTTTACTACCGACTGGCATAAGACCGATCTGGCAATCGTTGTATTGTGCCAGATCGCAGGTCGGTTCAGCTTCACCCCAAGGGTATGGGCTGTTTTCGAAACCGCTAACGGCATGATCCCATTGTAAATTTGTGGGCAGTTGGGCATCGACCCATTCACAATAAGCCAGTGCATCAAACCAAGAAACGCCAACTACTGGATAGGTCGGCTTATGGTAATCTGCAATGTCTGCCAAAGCAGAAACATCACAATGTCCAGCCGCCACACACTGATCATATTGTTGATTACTAACTTCGGTTTGGTCTATCCAAAATCCAAACTGCAAACGTGACGTAGCAAAGGGTGTGTCATTATTTGTACTTGCGCTATCCAAGTAATTTTGACTTACAGGCACAAAAACCATTTGCATATTATCTTGTGGTCGCAGCCAAGTTGTGCCTAGTTTTGGGTTTTGGGGTGGCTGATCTGATTCTGTGACCATTTGTAAAGGGTCAGTAACCTGTTGGGAAGCTGTCAAAGGTTGAATTGGTTGGCTTTGTTCAACGCTGGCTGGCCTGTCGCCAAAGCCTTGTGCCAGCGACAGTTGGGTTATATTTGGTAGCGGTAAAGTTATCAAGACCACTATGAGAACGAGGAAAACTATCAAGCTTAAACTCACAAACAACCAAAGTGGCGTGAGCAACCCATACATTTTTTCCTGTATATGACGCACCTCGATTTCAATTTTTGTGATGGGAATTCTGCTGCGTGCAAAAGGGGGCGTAATCGCTGCTGTGAATTGCTCAGCGAAGGCCATCTGTATTGGGATTTGTTGGTCTTTTTCAAAATCCACAAGGTCCATTTGCGGAAATACGTGCGGATTGATTTGATGCAGAGCAACACGTAAATCTTGGAAACGGCCGTTGCGCACACACCATTGCAATAACAACTCAACCATACGACTCATCGTCATACCTGTTGTTAGTTCGGCATAAATATTGGGAAAATAATCAAAGCATAAGCCGCGAAGATCATCTTCTGTCAAGGAACCAATCATCTGGCGGCGTAATGCGGCATTCTGATTCGTCATGCCTTCATTGTAGGCAAGTTCGATCCAGCCACCCTACGCCCTGACAATGCTAAAACAACTGTGAGCCTACGTAAAAAATCAAATGCTAGGAACAAAGTCCTATCTGTGGGAGGAAAGTCCTATATATAGGGAGCAAATCCGTAACTATTCAGGTGCTCCGGCCGTGTCTCCTGACCGCGCCGGATAGTGCTGTATAGTAATAGAAATCCTATATAATAGAAATTCATGTATGCTGAAGAAAGTTTGACGCTCGACCTAGACGCCACAAGTGATACCCCCTTATTTTGGCAGTTATACCAACAATTGCGCCAAAAAATATTAACGGGTGTTTTAAAATCGGGCGCAAAATTACCGCCCAGCCGCAAACTGGCGCAAGAAAATGGGCTGGGCCGTGTGAC
>CAYGMR010000442.1:2197-4983 GCA_964350725.1 uncultured Ardenticatenaceae bacterium
TAAACCACGCCCAGAAATCGATTTTGGATTCGGCCGTTCCTTTCCCCATATTTTCCCATACGATATCTGGCGACGACTGCTGGCCCGTTATCTCAGCACCGATGATGTGATGCTTTCGCGCTATGGCTCGGCAGCAGGTTTCTATCCGCTGCGTGAAGCGATTGCAGCTTATCTGGCACGCCAACGCGGTGTAAGCTGCCTGCCAGAGCAAGTTGTCATCGTCAATGGCGCCCAGCAAGCGCTTGATATTTTAGGACGGTTGTTCCTGGCAGCCGGTGATGAAGTGGTGGTTGAAACACCTGGCTATCAGGATGCCTTTGCACTCTTCCGTTTGCATGGGGCGCAACTGATTTCAATTCAGGTCGATGACCAGGGTTTACCAGTGGATGAAATTCCAAAAGAATGCAGCGCGCGCATCGCATTCATTACCCCATCCAATCAATTTCCACGCGGCGGCACCCTGCCCCTACAAAGACGCTTGGCGCTATTACAATGGGCCAAAAAGCAGCAAGCCTTGATTTTAGAAGATGATTATGATGGCGAGTTACGCTACGACGGCCGTCCCTTAGGAACTTTATACAGCTTAGACAAAGACGGCCGTGTTATTTATTTGGGGACTTTTTCCAAAGTGCTTTTTCCGGCATTGCGCTTGGGATATGTCGTCTTACCGCCTAACTTGGTAGCAACATTTGTACGGGCGAAGGGATTGGTGGATCGCGGCGCCCCCACACTCACCCAGGCAGCGATTGCAGATTTCATCGCTGAGGGCTATTTTGAGCGTCATTTACGCCAATTGCGGAAAGCATATGGCAAAAGACGGCTGGCATTGGTTGGGGCATTGAAGAAATATCTAAAAGGAAAGGTGCGGTATACGGCCGTGCCTGCCGGACTGCATGTGATGTTGTATTTACCTGAACACATATCCGAAACCGAATTCATTGCCGATGCATACAAGATGGGCGTTGGCATCTATCCTGGTGCAGACTATCATCTTGAAAAAGCACCCCCACCTTCAATTTTAATGGGCTTCAGTGGCTTAACTGAAGCTGAGATTGAAGAGGGGGTGCGTAGGCTGGGGCATTTGTTGGGGTAGGGAACAGGTTTTCACGGATTGGGTTATCAACAACTTCCAAAGTGATCGTCTGGTATTCATCAGTATACTGCCGCCTGACAAAAAATCTGCCACGAATTGCACAGATTACACGAATTAAAATGATCCAAATTCGTGTAATCCGTGGCAAAAAGCAAACTATTCGCTTTGGTAAATGATGGTATCGGGTTTGAATGCGGCCCAGGAAAACCAGAAGTGGTCGCCATGGACGATAGGCGTTAAGGTTTCGCCAGTCAGCGGGCCATCAATGGCTTGCCCGAGAATATTCCAGGTACTGCCCGTTTCGGCATCGACGATGGCTTCATCTACTTTGCTAAAAGTGAGTTTTTGGCCATTGAGATTAGGGTCGTAAACGGCCGTTGCGCCCACATCCTCAGCAATCGAAATCGTCTCTGCACCTAAAGCGGAACTCGTGCCAAAGGTATGGAAAACAACCAAATCTTGTCCTTCTTGATTGTCATAAATCACCCCCACTTCAGCTAAAGTGGATACAGGATAAGCCACGTCCACGCCAGCATCATCCAACGAAACTGTCACTACACGTGCCATGGCTGGTAAACGGCCGTCTAGTTCACCATCAAACAAAAACGGTTGTTCGACTGAATCATAACCCGCATAAGGGTTACGGCCGTAGGCTCTGTCAAATCCTGTGTTTTGTGAAAGCACAACGCCCTCTGGATATGCCTCACTGAAATCCTTAAAACTCACGAGTGTTGAAGGCAAGAATGTCAACTGCTCACCAGCCAATTCACCCACAATCCCTTCCCCGGTAAACTGCTGCCACAACGTCTCCGTTGTGCGGTCATACATAATCAGATCAGAGTTGCGCAGCAGGCCAGAGGTGCCAAATTCAAACACCTGATCCTCAAAACGACGATCAAACACCAACGCCGAGTTACACAATGGACAGAAGGTGACGATGATGGGCACGTCACTCAGCGTATCATTGACAATCTCATGCCAGGTGAGGATTTGCAAAGGATAAGCGCGTGCCTCGCCATCAATTTCCACAGCGATTACTGGCTCGTTTGATGCCAACCACATACCGGCTTCATCTTGGGAGACAAACGTCGGCGCATCAATCGACGGGATGCCATCACGGGGCGGGCCACCAGACAGGATTTCGTCATAATCAATGGTATGCCGTTCCCAATCAGTGTTCCAGGAATCAGTAAGGGCACGCAAACGGTCAGAGCGATTATCACCAATCAAGATACCCTCCTCATTTTCGACGACTTCAGCAGATAGTTCAAGTGTTGGTTCTTCGGTGGCCTCTACTTCTACTTCAGTCGGTTCTGGGGCTGTGCTGTCTGTGGTTTGAGGAACGGCCGTGTTAGCCGCCGCCACCGCTTCAGTTGCACTTTCTATTGGGGCAGCCTCCGCCTCAACATTATCTGTCGAAGGCTCACCAGCAGTCGCCCCACCACAAGCAGCCAATAATAATGCAAATAAGACCAGGAAGCTTAAAAGATATTTTCGTTTTTCTATTCTCAGCATCAGGACTGCACTCCTCGTATATCGAAATTCCATTTCGATTCGCGATTTAGAAAATCACGCTGCGGATATCATGCATGGTGGCGTGTACCATGCATATCGTCTCCTTTCAGATTCAAGTGGGCATAATAAATTGATGGTTCGTTATTCGCTAGACTCGCAGACCAGCATAAATCTTACG
>CAYGMR010000443.1:0-4969 GCA_964350725.1 uncultured Ardenticatenaceae bacterium
AAGAAACGCGGCAACTCCAGCTCACCTATCTCGGTGACTTTGGTGCCGCCCTCTACCGTCTCAAACATGCGGGAACCCCGATAACGCGCCGTGCCCTCAATTGTATTAATGGTAATACGATGGGGCGGATCGAACTCGGTGATGCAGAAATGCCAGGCGTAGGTACGGCCGAAAGTGACCCGAATTTCACGAAAGCTGCTACCAGCTTGCAGCGCACCTTCTAGGGTGACCCATTTAATCTCAGGCTGCCAGCGCGTTTCATTGCGCAGGTTGGTGACAAAGGCGAACACTTCAGCGATAGGGCGATCGATGACAATGGAATGCTTGACTTTCATGCTAAGGAATCCTTGCTCGCTTAGGCAGCAAGCGGGAGCGTGTTCAGCGAACGGCCGTGTTTCTGCCCTAGATAAGCCATCAATCCTTTTTCACCGCGAGGGGTGGTCCAGTTATGATTCCATTTGAAAAAGGGTTTGAAGATTGGGGATAAGTAGCGTATCAGCGGCAGATTTACGGTCACGCGCCAATCTATCTCCACTTTTGTGCCCTCTCCATTGTCGATGAACGTCGCCCGCCAGATGCCGTCGAAATCACCCGTGGCTTTGACCTCGACTAGCTGACCTGGCACCAGGCGCAGCGATTCCAGATCAAACTCTAATTTATAGGGAAAAAAGCCGCGCGCTTTGACACGCGCTTTGGCACCAAAAATAGGCTCGAAGTAAGCTTCGAGGAGTTCCGCTTCCAGATAGACACCCTTCCACCATTCAGGCAATAAGGTTGCGTTGGCTAAGACTTCAAACACTTGCTCCGGTGTGTAGCCGGGGAAGTTCCAGTATTCTTTAAAATGATAATTGTTAGCAGGCATGTTGTACTCCTTTATAAATAATCGCTTTAATCTATAAACAACAGAGTACAAGGTGACCGCCCCACCAACGATCCACAAACCATCCCCCAAACTGTCCCAATACCAACAAACCTCCATCACCATTTACCAGATAATCTGGAGTTATGAACCTTCATAAAATAAAACGGTAATCAACAGGTTGCACAGATTTTGGTGAATTACAGGACAAAAATCTGCGTCATCTGTGCAATCTTTGATAAATTCTATTACCGAAACAATTCTTTAACTTTCATTACTCCATTCACGAGCACAAACGCCATCAGGAACTTATCTATCATTTGCAATTGTTTTCGGTTTCAATGGCCCGTTTTGGGGCATTTATCGTATGCAGTGAGACTTTAGTTGCACAGAACAGTTGATCGAGTTCATATGATTGCATTGCAATCGATAAGGATCGCATCTATCAACCACGTTTAAGGCATTCGAGGACTGGCGGCCAACTCGCCCAAAAAGCGGGTTGCGGTTAAAATCAGGTGACATAAGCTATTCATTTCCATGCGCTGATAGATTGGCGAATTTTGCTGATTTATTTTGATATTGGTTGGTTGATGAGGTAACTGTGACGCCTGAACAGAAAGCTCGCCTGAAAATTGATAAACTCCTCAAATATGCCGGTTGGGATGTACAAGACCGGGAGCAGATGAACCTCTGGTCTACAGCAGGGGTTGCTGTGCGCGAAGCACATCTCAAGACGGGGTTTGCGGACTATTTGCTGTTTGTGGAGGGCAAAGCGCTGGGGGTGGTTGAAGCCAAGAAAGTAGGTGTGCCCTTGAGTGGTGTCGAGGCGCAGTCGCTGCGTTATGCAGTGGGGCTGAAGCCGCCGATGCAAGCATGGCGACCAGAGCTGCCATTGCCCTTCCGCTATGAATCGACGGGGGTGGAGACGTTTTTTACCAATGGATTAGACCCTGACCCACGGGCACGGCGCGTATTTGCTTTTCATCGACCGGAGACGTTGGCGGCCTGGGTGCAGGAACCGGATACGCTGCGCGGCCGTTTACAAACCATGGCGCCGCTGCTATCTGAGAAGTTGTGGGGGCCGCAGGTAAAGGCGATTACCCGTCTGGAGCAGTCGCTGGCGCAAGATCGGCCGCGGGCGTTGGTGCAGATGGCAACGGGCAGCGGCAAGACGTTTACGGCCGTTAACGCCATCTACCGTCTCATCAGCCAGGCCAAAGCCAAACGGGTGCTCTTTTTAGTAGACCGCAATAATTTGGGCAAGCAGGCCTATAATGAATTTGTGCAGTTTGAAACGCCCGACGACGGCCGTAAATTTTCCGAACTGTACAATATCCGCCACCTGACCAATAACGCAATGGATGTCAGCCGTGATGTGAATCGCGTGTATATCAGCACCATCCAGCGGCTGTATGCAATGCTCAAGGATGAAGAGCTGGACGAGGAAGTGGAAGACCACTCCATGTTTGAACTGTGGGACGATTTTGCAAATCATCCAGGCGATTTACAAAATCGCGCTACACCACGCACCGTATCTTTTACTGGGCGCCTGCCCATCGAATTCTTCGACTTTATTGTGATTGATGAGTGCCACCGCTCCATCTACACGGTGTGGAAGCAGGTGCTGGATTATTTCGACGCCCATCTCATCGGACTAACAGCGACGCCGGGCAAACAGACCATCGGCTTCTTCAACCAGAATTTGGTGATGGAGTATACCCACGATGACGCCGTGGCTGATGGCATCAATGTGGGCGGTGAGGTGTACCGCATCCTGACGCGCATTTCGGATGAGGGCAGCACGGTAGAAGCGGGGCATTGGGTGGGCAAGATGGATAAGCTGACCCGTGAGCAGTGGCAGGAAAAGCTGGATGAGGAATTGAGCTATGCGCCACAGCAGTTGGACCGGGATGTGGTCAGTGAAAGCCAGATGCGCACCATCATTCGCCATTTTCGGGATGTGTTGTTTACGGAACTGTATCCAGAACGGGCAGATAAAGTCGTGCCCAAGACGCTTATCTTTGCCAAAGATGACAACCATGCGGAGAACATTGTGCGTATTGTGCGCGAAGAGTTTGGCAAGGGCAATGATTTTTGCCAGAAGATCACCTATCGCGCCAGCCGCAGCCCGGAAGATATTTTGCAGGATTTTCGCAACAGCTATGACCCGCGCATTGCGGTGACGGTCGATATGATCGCCACGGGCACCGACGTGCGCGCCATCGAGATTTTGTTATTTATGCGCCAGGTGCGCTCGCGCGGCTATTTTGAGCAGATGCGCGGTCGTGGCACGCGGGTGATTCAGCCGGACGAATTGCAGGCGGTAACGGCCGATGCACGCCACAAGACTCATTTTGTTTTGATCGATGCTGTCGGGCTGACGGAAGCGGAGATGATCGAGCCGCCGCGTGTGCAGGAACGTAAGCGCACGGTTCCCTTTGACAAGCTGTTGGAAAATATCGCCTATGGGCAGCATGATGCGGAGACGGTGGCTTCGCTGGCGAACCGGTTGGCGCGCTTACAACATCGCTTGACGCCCGACGATGCACAGTTGATTGCCGACTACACCGAGGGCGGCACGCTTTCTGATCTGATTCATCCCCTGTTGGATTCGTTGAGCGATTTGGAAAATAGCCCTACACTGTCGGACGCAACGGCCGTTTTTCGCACCAACCCCAATTTGCGCCAGACGTTGCTTGAGATTCAGCAGCGGGCGGAAATTGTGATCGACAGTGTGAGCATTGATGTGGTCAAAGAGGCCGGTTTTGACGAGGATGCCACCGAGAAACTGCGGCAGATGGTCGGCGATTTCCAGCAGTTTATTGCCGATAACAAGGATGAGCTGACAGCACTGCAAATTTTGTACAATCAGCCATATGGGGCACAAAACCTGACGCGGCAGCAGTTGCAAGAGTTGGCGCTGGCGATGCAGCGACCGCCGCATTTGTGGACGGAAGAAAATTTATGGGCGGCGTATGCCCAATTGGAAAAAGACAAGGTGCGCGGCGTGAGTACACAGCGCGTGCTAACCGATTTGATTGCCCTGGTGCGCCACGCCTTGCAGCCGGAGGGAGAACTGGCCCCTTACCCGGCGCAGGTGCAGGCACGCTATGCAGCGTGGTTGGCAGCGCAAGAGGGCGCGGGCAAACAGTTTAGCGCCGAGCAGCGCTGGTGGCTGGACAAGATCGCCCAATACATCGGCCTCAACTTGCAGATCACGCCGCAGGATTTTGATCTAGATGGCGAAATGTACGACCATGGTGGCCGTTTTGCAGCGATCGATGCGTTGGGTGCGGATTGGCTGCAACTGTTAGACGAGATGAATAAGGCATTAGTTGTGTAGATTATGTAGCGCGATTTTGTAAATCGCAATATGTAAGAACGATTTACAAAATCGTATTACAGGTGACATGAGTCAATACGATTATAAGCCAGAGTATGAACGTAATTTGCCACATATCCAACCGCCAGGAGCAACGTTGTTTGTTACATTTCGCCTGGCAGATTCAATTCCCAAAATGGTGTTGGAACGGTTGAAAATGGAGGCAGGGGAACGGGAAGCGTTGATCAAGCAAACGGCCGTTTCCGAGGAACTATCTCATCTTGTTTATGAAGAACGAAAGCGGCAGTTTGGTCGATGGGATGAGGTTTTAGATCAGGCAAAGTATGGGCCACAATGGCTTGGTCAACCTGATATTGCTACGATTGTTATGAACAGTCTGCATTTTTTGGATGGTGATATGTATGATTTGGATGTGTTTTGTGTGATGCCCAATCATGCTCATGTTGTTTTTCGGCCGTTGGAAAAAGAGAACGGTACATGCCACGCCCTGCAAAAAATTATGCATTCGCTCAAGCGGCACACTGCACGCGAGGCGAATAAAGTGTTGGCACGGGAAGGCGCATTTTGGCAGCATGAAAGTTATGATCATGTGGTTCACAACCGGCGAGAGTGGGAACGGATCGTGGCCTATGTACTTGATAATCCAGTGAAGGCTGGTTTGGTAGAAAAGTGGGAAGATTGGCCCTATACGTTTTTGAAGGATGAGTAGGGCGATTTGCAAAATCGCGTTACGAGATGAATGCGCATTGGTCGCTTAAAGGATTGTG
>CAYGMR010000444.1:0-4118 GCA_964350725.1 uncultured Ardenticatenaceae bacterium
CCTATACCGTTTCCGCATATCAGGCCGACATGTTAAAATCGGCGGCATGTACGCAAAATATGCAAAAGATTTAAGTCTGGTGATACCAGTCTATAATGAAGTTGAAAGTTTACGGCCGTTGACTGCTGAAATCCATGCGGCGTTAAATAATCTAGGGATTAACTACGAGATCATTTTTATTGACGATGGGAGTTCTGACGGCAGTTTTGGTTTGTTACAGGAATTGCACGCAGAAGACGGCCGTATCGCCATCATCCGTTTTCGGCGTAATCATGGGCAGACGGCTGCCTTTGCTGCTGGGTTTGATCATGCCAAAGGGCGTTTTATTGTCACACTGGACGCCGATGGTCAAAACGACCCCGCTGATATTCCCAAACTGTATGCCAAAATCCAAGAAAGCGATGAATATGATGTGGTCAATGGGTGGCGTGAAAATCGGCAAGATGCGCTGCTCATGCGCAAAGTACCTTCACGCATTGCCAATAAATTGATTGCCACGACCAGCGGCGTGCATTTGCATGATCGTGGCTGTTCGATGCGTATGTTCCGCGCTGAGGTGGTGGCAGAGTTGCATTTATATGGTGAGATGCACCGCTTTATCCCCGAAATGTGCAGCTTCGCCGGCTTTAAACTCACCGAAGAACCGGTTAATCATCGCGCACGGGCGGCGGGTGTTTCCAAATATGGCATCTCGCGCACCTTCCGAGTGATCGTTGATCTGTTCACGATCCTGTTCCTGCGCAAATACAGCGACCGCCCGATGCATTTGTTTGGCAATATTGGGTTCCCGATGTCGGCGCTTGGCTTTTTGATCCTATTCTCGTTGGGTATGGCTAAGATTTGGGCTGGCATTAGCGGGGGGTGGGATGGTTTTCATGCGTATCAGATTGGTGAACGGCCGTTGTTGCTGTTGGGCGTCTTGTTCGTCATCCTCGGCGTGCAATTTATCGCCCTGGGTCTCATCGCCGAACTAATCGTGCGCACCTATTACGAAACGCAAGATAAACCTGTTTATTACATCCGCGAGATTGTCGAAAGTGAGGCAATTGAACGCAATGCGTGAACGAAGAAAAATTCACCACAGAGAGCACAGAGAACACGGAGCTTTTTTCTTATTTTTCTCAGTGCACTCAGTGTTCTCTGTGGTTTAACTTTTATGAAACTATTGATTATCGGCTTTGACGGCGCGACCTTTGACCTGATTCGCCCCTGGGCACAACAAGGCCATTTACCCAATTTAGCGAAGCTCATGGGGCAAGGTGTGTATGGCGATTTGCATTCGACCCTGCCACCTGTCACCAGTCCCGCCTGGCCCACCTTCATGACCGGCTGTAATCCCGGCAAACATGGCGTATTTGATTTTATCCAACCCCATGGTGACAATTTCACCTTGGTCAACGCCACACGCATTCGCCAACCAACCATGTGGCAGCGTTTATCGCAAGCTGGTTATCGCGTGGGCGTGATGAATGTGCCCGTCACTTATCCACCTAGTGCCGTCAACGGCTTTTTGATTGCTGGTTTACTCAGCCCCAAAGGCAGTCGTAACAGTTATCCAGCGGATCTAATCACACGCTACGAAGCTGAGTTGGGTCCTTACCGCGTGGCACCCAACATTCAATACAAACCCGGCATCGAAGCTGAATTTATCGCTGATTTATATGACCTGATCCATACACGTGGCAAATGGGCTTTGGGACTGATGGATCGCGAGCCAGTCGATGTATTGATGGTGCATTTCATCGCCATGGACGTGATGAAACATGCGTTATGGCGCTTCATGGATCACAACCATCCACGCCATGAAGCATCTGAATTTGAAAATGCCATTCGTGATGGCTATAAATTGGTCGATGACTATATCGGCAAATTGATGGCCAAGTTGCCAGATGACGCGCATACAATGGTGATGTCGGACCATGGGTTTGGCCCTTTGTTGAACATGGTCAATGTGAATGTGTTTTTGATGCAAAAAGGGTTGATGAAATTAAAGCGCGATCCGTGGACGCAGCTAAAAGCATGGGCATTCCGGCACGGCATCACCCCGGCGACAGCCTATCAGTGGATCGTGCGTCTAGGGCTGCAAAATCTGGTGGCGCGTGTCTCCAAAAAAGCGCGCAACGATGTGATCGGCAAATTTTTGAGTTTTGATAGTGTCGATTGGCAGCGTACAACTGCCTATAGTATGGGGCATGTCGGGCAAATTTATTTGAATGTACGCGGGCGCGACGACCATGGGTCGATTGACCCGGCAGATTATGCCCAGAAACGGGATGAGGTGATTGAAGTTTTGGGTGAGCTGCGCGACGACAACGGCCGTTCCATCCTCAGCAAAGTCATCCTCAGCGAAACAGCTTATCATGGCCCCTATGCTGCCAAAGGGCCGGATCTGCATCTGGTGCTCGATGATTACAATATGATCGCGTGCCCGCTTTTTGCTACCGAAGGCAAAGTGATGAGTGAACAGATTCGGGGTGATTCCGGCTGTCATCGCAGTGAAGGCATTTTCCTGGCACAAGGACCACGCATCAAAACGGGCATAGCATTGCCGGAGAACAATATTCTCGACTTAGCACCCACCATTATGCATTTATTGGGTGAAGAAGTACCCGCTATAATGGACGGCCGTGTCCTCACTGAAATCTTTACGACGCCACAAGATGTGGTTTATGCTGGCGAAGAAACGGCCGATCTGGTGAACGAAGCTGGTTTTGACAAAGATGAAGCCGATCAGGTTGAAGAACGATTGCGTGGTTTAGGTTATCTCTAACCATGTTATAATAAGAACCTCTAAATTATGAGGTGAGATTTATGAAGATACATGAACTTGTTCTCGAAATGAAAATGTTGGAACGACGTTTGACATTGTATGAAGAAAAATATGGCATTTTAAGTGCAGATTTTTATGTGGCATTGATGGCAGGTCAATTGTCAGAATATGATGAATATGATGAGACAAGAGTGGATTTCAGCCGGTGGAAGGGCGTTTTCGAAACTTGGCAACGCAGGAAAAAGTTGTATACGACCTTGTTGCAAGAACAGGATATTGTTAAAACTTTGCGGGTTCAACCAGCTTATTAATGGCAACGATTAACCCTCTAAAGGCACTCTCGTTATACAGTCAATTTGTTGCAGAAACTTTAGACCGGCCTGAGGTTTTGCGTTCCACGTTAACTATTTGGTCTGAAAGCCCCTATACTGGAGTGGCCGAAGGTGAACTATTCTTTACTAATGGATTACGATTGCGTATGCGCGAAGAATTAGATTTCTTCGAAGGGTTGATTACTGCCTACGGATATGAAGTGTATGCTGGAGACGAAAAACTTTATTGGTATGATGATTTTCCGCATCCAAATGATCCTACATTAGCAGCTACACATCCCCATCATAAACATGTGCCGCCAAACATTAAGAGAAATCGTATATCTGCACCCCATATTAGTTTTACTGAGGCTAATTTTCCCGTCCTAATTGAAGAAATCGTGGAAAACAGAAAATAGTTGATGCGCGTAGAGATTGTAAAGTTGTTACGCGCTGATTGGCCAGTTGTCGCGAATATTTACCTGGAGGGCATTGAAACGGGGCAGGCTACTTTTGAAACGGCCGTTCCTACCTGGCAAACATTCGATGCTGGCAAACGCCCTGATTGTCGTCTTGTAGCCAAAAGCGCAGATACTGTCGTTGGCTGGGCCGCGCTTAGTCCAGTGAGCAAACGACCTGCTTATGCTGGTGTGGCCGAAGTCAGTGTTTATGTGGCTGCTGTGGCACGCGGACAAGGTGTTGGGAAGATGCTGCTGCAAGCGCTCGTTTCCGCCTCAGAGGAAGTCGGCATTTGGACATTAACCGCCAGCATCTTCCCTGAAAATGAAGTCAGCATCGCTGTGCATAAAAGCTGCGGCTTTCGCATTCTCGGACGACGCGAACGCATTGCCCAGCACGATGGGGTCTGGCGTGACACGATTTTAATGGAACGCCGCAGTTCGGTTGTGGGACTGGATGACTACAACGAATTTGGGAAGGAACGAATTTAAGTCGTAGGCAAAAATTCGTTTCTTCCTCAATTCGTTGTAGCCAAGGAAAAGCGGCAAAAACTTATGTATAATCATCAACAAGCACGG
>CAYGMR010000444.1:4128-4932 GCA_964350725.1 uncultured Ardenticatenaceae bacterium
AACCCCGTCTTTTGGGAGTCAAGGTGATTGTTTTTTGAAACCAAGCCATTTATCTTCTCCGTTTTTGCTCTGACTACAACGAATACTTCGGCAAGCCCAGCACATGTTTAGGGAAAGAACGAATTTTTTCGTTCCAAACCTAAATTCGTTCCTTCCTCAATTCGTTGTAGCCAAGGAAAAGCGGCAAAAACTTATGCATAATCATCAACAAGCACGCCCTTTTCTCAAATGGGCTGGGGGCAAACGGCAATTAATTCCCCAGATCGATGCTTTTTTGCCGGTTGGGTTGAAAAACGGCCGTATCCAACGTTACGTCGAACCATTTGTGGGCAGCGGCGCATTGTTTTTTTATATCGCCCAAACCTATCCAGTAAAAGAATATTTCATCAACGATATAAACTCAGAATTGATACTGGCGTATAAAACCATTCAATCTAAGGTAGAAAGCCTGATTGACTGTCTGGCAGATATGGAAGCCACCTATTTGCCCCTGGCTGAAGCTGACCGCAAAGCATTTTATTACGCAATTCGTACACAGTTTAATCAAGATCGGGCAGCCATGAACCCAGTCACACGCACCGCACAGCTCATTTTTTTGAACCGGACTTGTTATAATGGTTTGTTTCGGGTGAATTCAAAAGGGGGCTTCAATGTACCTTTTGGACGTTATAAAAATCCAACGATTTGCCACGCGGATAATTTGCGGGCTGTGGCGCGGATTTTGCAGGGGGTTTGGATTGGAAACGGCCGTTACACCACCTGCACCGCCCACATAAACGACCAAACCTTCGTCTACTTTGACCC
>CAYGMR010000445.1:0-4925 GCA_964350725.1 uncultured Ardenticatenaceae bacterium
CCACACAGCCTTCTTGTACGGGCAGCAATAAACGCTTTGTTGCCGTTGCCACGAGGGGGAACTCTCCAAAACCTCCGTGCAACTCCACATCTACTCTGTGGTTTTCCGTGGCCCTTTTTTCTTACGTCCACCTCGCGTTTGCTGGAAAATGGCATCGGGATCAACCCCTTCCTCAAGCAGAGATTGGCGTTTGGGTTTGAGCGCCCCTGTGGGACAGACACCCACACATTGACCACAGAAAACACAGGTCGTGTCCATCATGCCATCGCCCATAAATGTGCCGATTTGGGTATGAAAGCCACGGCCGTCGAAACTGAGTGCAAAAGCATATTGGGCATCATCGGCACAGACTTGTACACAGCGCCAGCAGTTGATGCATTGATTGTAATCACGAATGTAAAAGGGGTTGTCATCATAAATTGGGGCGCTGCGTTTACGGCCGTTGGGGAACCGCTCGCCGTCTGCCTGATACATTTCTACCAAGTCTAATATCTCTGGCGCTTCTTCCAGATTAACCGTAGATGCCAATAGTTCAAGATTGACACGGCGACCGCGCTGTACGGCCGTATTGTTCGTTTCGATTTCCATCCCATCCTGACAAGCGGTGACACAAGCAGCGACTTGCACACGCTGCCCGGCATCCACCGAACAAATGCGGCATAAACCATTGGGTGTCAGGTGTGGATGGTAACAAATAACAGGAATGTCAATGCCAAGCTGTGCGGCTGCATCCAATATCGTTGTACCTTCCGGCACACTGATTTCCTGATTGTCGATGGTAAGTGTCACTGTTTCGCTCATAAGTTGTATCGCTCTTTCATTTCACCACAAAGACACAAAGAGAAAAAAGAAAATCTATGTGCTTTGTAGATCATTTATTAGTCCAAAATTATACGTTCGGGATGCGTGTAGATACGCATTCGGTCTTGACGCAGGTAGGCGACGATGGTCATTTGCCAGGCCTCAGCCAATGCAACGGAGAGGCTGGTAGGCGACGTGCGTGAACAAACAATCGGTGTGCCCATACGGCGCGCTTTGTTGATCATTTCGCTGGAAATACGCCCGCTGCTCATCAAAATCCGGTCGCGGGTCTCAAAACCATTTAACAAAGCTGCACCGCGCAGCTTGTCCAGACAGTTGTGACGGCCGATATCTTCAACCTGGAGCAATATATCTGTATTGTTGGTGAGAACGGCCGTATGAATGCCACGCGCCGATTGATACAGCTCAGCCCCAAAATGCATCGCACGCATCAACTGCGTCAGCTCGGTCGTCGTTGCCGTCAGGTCAGATTCCAACGGCTCGTGCTGTTCCGAAAGATCATCAAACGTGACGCCACCACCGCAACCAGCCGTGATGATAAACTTTTCGGGCTTCTCAAATGTCGTATCACGCAACCAGACATCAACACAGCGTTCATTTTTGGCAACATGTAGATGATGGATGTCTTCAGCAGTGGCAATAATGCCTTCATTTGCCAAGAAACCAACCGCCATCGCGCGCAAATTCTGGGGCGAAGCCATAAACGTCGCCAACTCCGCCCCGTTTACAGAAATGCAAATTAGGGCTTCTTCCACAACCGCGCCATCCACAAATTGCGGCGAGCCACCATTCACACTAATAAAACGCATGGGTTCCACCCCAGAACGCGCATGCTTAACGCTTATCCCGTTAGCGCCACTATCACGACTATCTAACACGCATCACCTGCAACCCGCCACTTTGCCATCATCCTACGCCACCAACTCAGGCCATAACCTTATAGCACTCACGATGGCTGATGATGCCGTTTGCCCCAGGCCACACAAAGAGGTTTCTGTCATGGTGAAACCGACATCTAACAAAGCTTGTTTATCGGTTGGCTGAGAACTGCCATTTTTGACAATGGCCTGCACAATTTCCATCTGTCTTTGCGTGCCAAGCTGACAGGGAAAACATTTACCGCAGCTTTCATGGGCGAAGAAGCGAGCTAATTCGTAGAGGTGTTGGCGCAAATCGGCCGTTTCGTCAAAGACCATCACCACCCCCGACCCCATCGGTATTTTTTCGCGGTGCATATCTTCATAAGTCAGATGGATATCGAGTTGTTCAGGGCCGATAAATACCCCAGCTGCGCCACCCATCAACACCGCCTGGATTTTTTTACCGCCAGGCACTCCCCCGGCATGATCAATCAGTTCGCGAATCGTCAACCCAAATGGAATCTCATAGACGCCCGGTCGCTGCACAGCACCGCTCAAACAGAACAACTTTGTGCCTGGTGAATCATCGCTGCCGATACGATTCCAGGCGGCTTTACTAATGTTGAGTGCCGCCAGCATCGCCACCAATGTTTCAACATTGTTAACCGCCGAAGGTTGATTGAATAGACCCTGGGTTGTCGGGTACGGCGGTTTTATGCGCGGGAAGCCACGTTTACCTTCAATGGCTTCAAATAAAGCCGTTTCTTCCCCACAAATATATGCACCGGCGCCCAAACGCACTTGCACATCAAAATTAAAACCTGCCTGCCCCAGGATATTTTGTCCTAAATAACCGGCTGCACGCGCTTGCTGGACAGCATCGTACAAACGTTTGTAGGCACGCGGGTATTCGCCGCGCAGAAAAATCCAACCATTCGCGGCGCCAATCGCATACGCCGCAATCGTCATGGATTCAATGACCGAGAATGGGTCTTCTTCCATAATCAAACGATCTTTGAATGTGCCCGGTTCGCTCTCATCAGCATTAACGATGACATGCTTCTCGGGAGGCGTGCCCGGTGCGCCGCGTGTAAATAACCATTTGCGTCCTAAGGGGAACATCGCTCCGCCACGCCCTAAAATGCCGAAATTCTCAACTGTGCCGATCAGGGTATCAGGTGACATCCCCAATGCTTTACGCAACCCACGATAACCGCCATGACTTTCATAATCAGCCAAACTGGTAGGATCGATACGGCCGATACGCGACAGCTTGATATAGGGGCCGCCAAAAACTTTGGGCGGGGGTTCGGGATAAGAGCCGTCTAAAAAAGCATCCACATCAGCGGGGGTCAGATCGCCAGCAGGCCGGTCGGCATTAAGCGCACAAGGGGCATGTTCACACATCCCGAGACAAGGCACGTATTCAACAGTGACGTCACCATCGGGGCTGGTTTCACCATTTTTTAATCCCAGTTTGGCCTCAACGGCCGCTATCACATCTTCAGCACCAGCCAATGAACAGGCCAAATCTTCACAGATGCGCACGACACGTTTAGCGGTCGGTTGGCTATAAAACATGGTGTAAAACTCAATCACACCATGAATTTCGGCCAGAGGCACACGCAAGGTTTCACCAACGGCCGTTTGCACAGCACGCGGCAGCCAGCCATAAATCGCTTGCGCCTCATGCAGCATAGGCAGGAGGGCTTCACGGAAACGGCCGTTATATTTCTCAAGCACAGGTTGTAGGAGTGTCAAATCGACAGTGGTATTCAGTTGGGTCACAATGGGTCCTTTGTCGTTAAAGGTTTAGGTTATAGGGTTACTTTACTGTTCGGCCACAAATTTACACAGATGATAATTCCAATTTAGGTCAATTCGTTCATTCCTAAATTTGTTGTAGTAACCTTTATCAATGCTATTGTACGCAACAACCCGTGGAAAAATCAAGCGTGATATTTTGCACAAACAGAAATTACCACAGAAACCACAGAGAAAAGCGCTGTACCCTCTGTGATCTCTGTGGTTCAAATTTTAAGCCGCGGACGTATTGGCGCGTTCGTTATCGCCGTTGAGGAAGGCTTCGGTGATGCGCAGGCGAATCAGACCTTTGAAATCATTGGGATCAACCGGATTACCTTTACGCAAAATCTCGATTTCGCCGGTCAGGGCCAACTGCTTGGCAAACAGACGCACGCGCTTCAACACCGACTGCCACTCTTCTGGATAAATTTCAATAGCAATATCTTCTGGCTTTACCGAGCTATCCGTGCCGGCAGCCGCACACATTTGCAAAATTGTTGCGCGAATTTCTTCGTCGCTGATCTTTCTCTTGTATTTTTTTGAACTCATAGTTGTAAAGCTCGTCAGCATTTCAGCGGGTCAGCTTATCAGCTAAAATCAAGCTGATTGCTGACTAGCTGAACTGCTGAAATGCTCCTATTAAACTCTTTCGATTATTGTCGCGATGCCCATGCCGCCGCCAGCACACAGGGTGATCAAGGCGGTTTCTTGGTCACGACGTTCTAATTCGTCAACGGCCGTTGCTAACAACATCGCACCCGTCGCACCCAACGGATGCCCCAGCGCAATCGCGCCGCCATTGACATTGATATTTTCTAACGAATCAATGCCCATTTCACGCATGAACTTGAGCACGACAGCGGCGAAGGCTTCGTTGACTTCAATCAAATCAATGTCGTTAATTGTCATGCCCGCACGCTCTAGCGCACTTTTTGAAGTGGGCGCAGGTGCCGTCAGCATGACCGTCGTTTCGAACCTCCAGACTGCCCCCGAGACAACCCGCGCACGCGGCTTGATGCCCAGTTGTTTACCGATTTCTGCAGACCCGACCAAGACCAAGGCCGCGCCATCGACAATACCAGAAGAATTACCGGCCGTATGTACATGCGTGATCGCGTCGATTTGCGGATATTTTTGTAAGGCTACCGCATCAAACATCGCTTCACCCATTTGCGCAAAGGCTGGGCGTAGCTTCGCCAACCCTTCCATCGTCGAACCCGCGCGGAAATGTTCGTCGTGGTCTAATAGTACATTGCCGTCTTTATCTTTCACCGGAATGATTGACTTTTTGAAGTAGCCTTGCGCGGTGGCTTCAGCTGCCCGCATTTGGGAGCATAAAGCCAATTCATCCACATCCTGGCGACTAAACCCTTCCAAAGATGCGATCAGGTCGGCGCTGATGCCTTGTGGCACAAAACCGAGTTGGGTAATCACTTC
>CAYGMR010000446.1:0-4912 GCA_964350725.1 uncultured Ardenticatenaceae bacterium
GGAAGTGGGGCCAGCAACGACCGCACTAAAACTAAAATCGAGCCACCACCCACGGGGGTTGAAGTGGTATCCAGCCAAAGACCTAACGGGCCGATTTATCATACTTTGCGTGATTTACGCAACGGAAATTTAATCACAAATGTCTCAAAATCTTCTGCACGCAAACTGTGGCATTATGCCATCACCCAGGCAGAATCAGACTTAAATCCTGAAGGGTTACAATGGCACAAAAACATGGCCGTCCTCAATGTACGTAAAAAGGGTGACAATGTCTGGTATGATCTTGCTCTGCGCGATGGCAATCAGGTTCACCTCTACTATGGGGTTACTGACAGCGGCCTAAATGATGCCTGGCTTGCGCTGGTTGGCGAAACTGCATAAGATGAAAGTTGGCTTGCTCACTATCAGTGACCGCGGCGCACGCGGCGAATATGAAGACCGCAGCGGGCCCCTGATGAAAGCGATCATCACCACGGCGACAACTTGGCAGATTTCACACCAAGCCGTTGTAGCGGATGATTTCATTTCAATCGCCGATACGTTAACCAGTTGGTGTGACGCGGGTCTCAACTTAATCTTGACAAGCGGTGGCACCGGCTTTGCCCCTCGGGACATCACTCCCGAAGCAACACGTCGTGTGATTGAGCGTGAAGCCCCTGGTATAGCTGAAGGGCTGCGTGCAGAAAGTTTGAAGATCACACGCCATGCAATGTTATCCCGCGGCATCGCGGGCATGCGCGGCCAAACATTGATCATCAACTTGCCTGGCAGCCCTAAAGCAGTGACTGAAAATTTAGAGATTTTGCTGCCCATTTTGCCACATGCACTTGATTTGCTAACCGATTCACCCGACACAGAAACTCAACATCGTACAGTTTAAAATACTATGCTAAAAATAATCCAACTCCCTTTGGGAGCCTTACAAACCAATTGTTATCTGCTCGCTTGCACCCAAACCAAACAGGCGGCGGTCATTGATCCTGCCTGGAATGGGCAATTAATTTTTGATCAGGCCACAGAAAATGGATGGACAATCAGCCATATCTTGCTCACACATAGTCATTTCGACCATGTCGGCGGTTTAGCAGAAATCAAACAGCTAACCAACGCCCCTATCTATATTCACCCTGAAGCAGTTTCCATGCTAGAATCTGCGCCTATGGCCGCCAGCATGTGGCAAATGGAAATTCCTGAACCACCGCCAGCAGATAAAATGTTAGCAGCCGGTGATGTCATTAAGGTTGGTAATTTAGAACTCGAAGTATTGTTTACACCCGGCCATGCGCCTGGGCATGTATGTTTTTATCTGCCTACTCATCATGTGATTTTCGATGGGGATGTGCTTTTCCAACAAAGCATCGGCCGTACCGACCTCCCCGGTGGTGATCACGCGCTACTTATGAAAAGTATCAAAGAGAATTTGTTAGATTTACCTGATGAAACGGCCGTACTCTCTGGACACGGCCCGACAACAACAATCGGTCAAGAAAAACAATGGAACCCATTTCTATGACGTATCACAACGTAATCGCAATGGACGGCCCAGCAGCATCAGGCAAATCAACCATCGGCCGCATGTTGGCCAATAGACTCAATTACCTGTTTTTGGATACCGGCTGCATGTATCGAGCGGTTACTTTAGCTGCATTGAAAAATGGGGTGGATGTTAGCGACGAAACGGCCGTTACCCACCTGGCCAACCAACTTGATATGGATATTCAACCGGCGATCGATGCAGAGGACGGCCGTCACTATTCCGTGTTTGTTGATGGACAAGATGTCACGTGGGACATTCGTCGTCCTGATGTCGATAGCAATGTCTCACAAATCTCCAGCTATCTCGCCGTCCGCCAAGAAATGGTGCAGCGCCAACGTGATTTTGGTAAACGCGGCAATGTGGTCATGGTCGGCCGTGACATTGGCACGGTTGTCATGCCCGAAGCACCGCTAAAACTTTACATAACTGCTTCTGCAGAAGAACGTGCACGGCGTCGCTGGGTTGATCGAAAACAACAAGGACACACCGATACACTCACCACCACGTTGGCAGACGTCCAGCGACGTGACCTATTAGACAGCAATCGCAAACACTCCCCTTTGCGCCCAGCCACAGATGCAATCATCATCGACACAACCAACCGCTCACTAGAAAAAATCATTGACGAAATATTACTTTTGATAACTGAGCCATTAGTGAGCAACTAAAATTCTGTAAAACGAGAAATTGAAATAGGACACAGATAGATAGTTGATATAAATTCATTATCAGTGTCCTATTCCTGAACCAGATTCTGGAAGTCTCGTTGAAGTATTAGACAATAACCAAAATTTCCACAATCCCTGTTATAATCCTCTATGCCTATTTTTCAAGAAATCGACCTAACAACTTTTAATGGGGGCCAAATCACTGGCATCGAACCAGATAGCGTTGCTGCTGAAATTGGGCTGCAAGCTGGCGATGAACTATTGGCAATCAATGACAACAGCGTTGAAGATATCATTGATGTGCAATATTACAGTGCTGAAGAAACCCTAGAACTGCTCATCCGACGTGGCGACGAATATTTACTCTATGAAGCTGAACGTGACTACAACCAAACGCTTGGTCTTGAATTCAGCCATCCCACCTTCGACACCGATATTCGACGCTGTAACAATTTATGTGAATTCTGTTTTGTACTCCAAATGGGACCCAAATTCCGGCGCACACTTTACATAAAAGATGACGATTTCCGTTATTCTTTCCTTTTTGGGCATTTTGTCACCCTTACAAATCTCAGCGAGCATGATTGGTGGCGCATTGAAACGATGGGTTTGTCACCTCTGTATGTCTCTGTGCATGTAACCGATTTGGAGCTGCGACGAAAATTTTTACGTAACCCCACCGCCCCCGACATCATCCCACAGTTACAATGGCTAGCGGATCGCGGTATTGCTATCCACACGCAACTCGTCGTCGTGCCAAACTTTAACGATGGCCCCTGGCTGGAACGTTCTGTGCGTGAATTAGCCGACATGTATCCCGCGGTGCAGTCGATTAGTGTTGTGCCGGTCGGTTTAACCAAACAACATAAATACACGATGCGTACTCATACGGCGGCAGAAGCGGCGGCTACGCTTGATTATGTCAACTCTTTGCAGCCAATATTCCAAGAGAAATTTGGTGTGCGCTTCGTCTATCCGACGGATGAATGGTATCTGGTAACTGGCCGCGAAGTGCCGCATTTGGACGCTTACGACGGGCAAGAACTACACGAAAACGGGTTGGGAATGGTCAGATTTTTCTTGGACGAATGGGATCATGTCAAAGGCGAAATTGCCAATGGTCAATTATCAACGGTCGCTTATCAATTGATTACGTTGGTTACAGGGAGTATGTTTGCAGGCATTTTGCAAGAAAAAGGTGCGGAATTTGCTGAACTTTCCGGTTTAACTGTAGAGGTACGGCCGATTACCAATGAACGTTTGGGTGGCACCATCACAACTGCGGGTTTGCTCATGGGACTTGATGTATTAAACCAGCTTCAAGCCGTGACTTATGGCGATCTGGTAATTTTGCCACGAGTCATGTTTGACCATCCTGACACAATCTCGCTTGATGACATGTTGCCACAAGATATTGCCAATCGTCTCGGCGTGACCATTGCGTTGGCCGATACGATGGGGGATGTGATTGATGCCTTAACTGGCCAATCAAAAGTCATATATATACCTCAAAATAATCGCCCGCCAAGCATCCCAATTCACACGCTTCCAAAAGACAACACAACCAATCATATTTCCTAAAACGCAAGTCGGAAATGAAACGTTGATAAGGGGAAGGTAAAGGTTTAGTAATGAACCTTTCTTGACCTCACATTTGGCGGCATAATTAACATCAACGCAACCTTTTTGCGTAAACATTTTACCGAGGAAATGAGTTATGAAAAAAATCGTTTTAGTTAGTGTATTGCTAGTTTTGTTAGTGAGCTTAGCTGCTTGTAGCGGTGCAGCAGAAACGGCCGTTGCACTACCCGCTCCAGACAATTCAACCACACAAGAATTACCCACTCAAATCGACGTACAAACAGCCTATGACCTTAGCAGCCGCGAAGATGTTGTATTAATCGATGTCCGTGAACAAGATGAATATGACGAAAAACATATCCCCGGCATCACCCTCATTCCAATGAGCGAATTGCAAAGTCGCGTCGATGAAATCCCTACTGACAAAACCGTTGTTGTCACCTGCCGCAGTGGTAATCGTAGTGGACAAGTTACCGATTTCCTACGCCAAAATGGCTTCGATAATGTACACAATATGCAAGGTGGCATTAATGAGTGGGAATCTGCTGGTTTTGCGGTGGAACGCTAAAACAAAGTTTTCACCACAGAGGGCACAGAGTTCACAGAGAATTTGAGCAAAGACTCTTTAAACCCTGTATTTTCTGTGCTCACTGTGGTTTGAACATTATCTAAAAAGTGAAACGCCAACACGCCTTAATCGCGTACCGGTAGGCCGCTTGGAACCGTATCAGGAACCAAGTGGCTCAAATCAACAGCCGATGGGGAAGTCAGTGCCTGCAAGAATGCCATAATTTGAGCAATTTCTACATCGCTTAAATCACGCGGGGGTTGCACCCGTGCATCCAATGTACTAATTAAATCAGCATAAATTGCTGCATCGTCACGATATGTCTCGCGGAAAACACCGCGTAACTGCACGTTGGGATCATAATTATGCAAAGCTGTTTCTGGGTCGAGGTGGTGACGCACAGCATCTTCAAGGAACATATAGGCGCCATTATGCATATAAGGTCCAGTTAACGTCACATTACGCAGGGGGGGTGTACGGAAAGCAAATTTGTCTGCGGGGTTATTGGTTTCAAGGAAACGGCCGTAATCAAAACCAGCCTCATCATTTTTGCCTGGT
>CAYGMR010000447.1:0-4900 GCA_964350725.1 uncultured Ardenticatenaceae bacterium
ATGTCGTGCCAGTAACAGCGATGGCGCCTAGCCGTTTGCGCGTATCTTCACCGCCACATTGTGGACAGCATTGTGTTTGGCTGGCTTGCGACATGCGCAAGCGTCTTTCAAAATTGGCTCCACAACATTTGCAGGTATATTGGTACATGGGCATGTTGTTTCTTTACTTCCTTGTTCAAGAATTTATCAAAGATTGTATACTAGGGGGGAGTATAGGTGTGCCACCAATTGTTGTCAATAAAAACGGCCGTTTCTCTTGCAAAGTTCTTACAAAAGAAACGGCCGTTGGCTCACCTTCAATTCAAATTCGTGGCAGATTTTCAGTAATCGCTGTCCTCAGTTGCCGTGTTATCCGCCAGATTCAATGCTTCGCGCATAATTTGCACGCCGCTGCTGGCACCAATGCGATTGGCTCCGGCAGCCACCATCGCCTGGGCATCGGCTAATGAACGCACACCACCCGACGCTTTGACACCGGCCTTGTCACCCACCGTTTTGCGCATCAGAGCCACATCTGCGACCGTCGCACCCCCGCCACCAAAACCGGTGGAGGTTTTCACAAAATCAGCGCCGGCACGCAGTGCGATTTCACAGGCGGTTACTTTTTCTTCATCGGTTAAATAACAAGTCTCGATGATAACTTTACAAATCGCTTTGCGCTTATGGGCGGTGTGGACGACGGCTTTAATATCTTCGTAGACAATATCAGAATAACCCGCTTTCAATGCGCCGATATTAATGACCATATCGATCTCTTGGGCACCGTTTTTGAGGGCGCGTTTGGCTTCTTGGGCTTTATCTTTGGTTGTCGTTGCCCCGAGCGGGAAGCCGACGACTGCACAGGTTTTAACGGCCGTTTCCTTCAACGTTTCTGCCACCACTGCCACATGAACAGGATTAACACATACGGAGGCAAAATTATATTTCATCGCTTCCGCACAAATTCCCAACACATCTGCTTGTGTGGCCGTGGCCTTTAATAAAGTATGGTCGATTAAACCGGCAATCGCTGCTGGGTTGGTCGCGATCTGAGTTTGTACTTCTGCGATTGGGGCGGTATTGGGATTGAAAAAGATGTCGGACATAAAACTCTCTCCATGCGTGCTTGCGGGTAAATTAAAAATATCAGCGATGGTAGCAGCCAAATCGGCAAAGGTGCGTCGCACACCGATATTGATACCTGGTTTGACGCTGCTGCCTGTTATTAAGATGGGGACATATTCACGTGTATGGTCTGTGCCGGGAAAAGTAGGATCATTACCATGATCGGCCGTGAGTATCAGCAGATCATCAGGAGCCAGCGCCGCCGTGATTTCCGGCAAACGTTGGTCAAATTCGGCAAGCGCATTGGCATAGCCCTGCGGATTATTGCGATGACCAAATTTGGCATCAAAATCGACCAAATTGACAAAGATCAGGCCACGTTCTTGTTGTGCTTGGATGGCGGCGATTGTTTTATCAACGCCATCCATATTATCTTGTGTGGTCACGTAATCGGTGATGCCTTGGCCGACAAAGATGTCGTTGATTTTGCCTACAGCATAACTCATCAAACCAGCTTCTTTGAGAGCCGCAAGGACGGTTGGCTGGGGTGGGTCAACAGAAAAGTCATGCCGGTTGGCTGTCCGTGTGAAGTTGCCCGGTGTGCCGATAAACGGCCGTGCAATCACGCGGCTAACTTCATGCGGCCCACGCAATATCTCACGCGCAGTGCGGCACAGCGCATACAATTCTTCAATAGGAATGATCTCTTCATGCGCGGCGATTTGGAAAACGCTGTCGCCAGAAGTGTAGATGATGGGCTTACCGCTGGCCATATGTTCGGCACCCAATTCTTCGATGATCACGGTGCCGGAGGCGGGATAGTTGCCTAATGTGCCGCGCCCAATGGCGGACTCGAAAGCGTCCATCACTTCGGGTGGGAAGCCGTCGGGGTAGAGGGGGAATGGTTGTTCGAGAAACAAGCCCATCAATTCCCAATGTCCGGTGGTCGTATCTTTACCCGCTGATACTTCTGCCATTTTGCCGTAAACGGCCGTTGGTTGAAGTTGGGGCTTAATACCATCCAGAATAGCGATGTTACCCAGCCCCATTTTTTCCATATGTGGTGTTTTTAGGCCGCCGACCGCTTGTGCGATATTGCCCAAAGTATGGCTGCCTACATCCCCATAGGTATTGGCATCGGGCAGTTCACCAATCCCTACACTATCTAAGACAATGACAATGACTCGATTTATCTGCATACAATGCTCCTTTCGCAGAAATAAATTGCAAATAATACAGATGAATCTTACCAGAAAAAGCCAACAATGGTTTTATTTTTGATGCATCAATATGATTTTGCCTTGCACGGCCCCGGTTTCGAGCATATGTTGGGCTTTGGCGGTTTCGGCGAGAGGAAATTTTGCACCGATGATGGGTTGGATACGGCCGTCGCTTAACCATGCAAACAATAAAGCCAACGTTTCACGATACCACGCATTGTCTTTTTGGGCGTGTGATGGCGTGTCACCAAAGAAGAATCCTTTTTTACCATCCGGCCAGATGCCGTACCAGGCCAGGCGTCCGAAATTGGGCAGGATGGCACGCGTGCCACCGCCGGCTGCACTCATGAAGCAAGAACTCACCAGCCGCCCGCCAGAACGCAGCAGCTTGTAAGACTGCTGCATCGTTTTGCCACCGACCGGGTCAATTACGATATCGATGCCCTCAGGAGCCAACACACGCATGCGTTCGGCAAAATCTTCATTTTTATAATCGATGGCAGTTGCACCCAAACTTCTAACCAAATCTAGTTTGCCTGCTGAAGCGGTGCCATACATGTCTAACCCCAGAATTTTGCCGATTTGCAGAACGGCCGTTCCGACACCACCCGCCGCACTGTGGACCAAAATTCGTTCGCCAGGCTGCGCTTTTGCAGAGATAGTCAGCAGCCGGTGGGCAGTCAGGTAGTTGAGAATAACGGCCGTGCCTGCGGCGGGGTCAATCTCCTCCGGCATGGGAACCAATAAAGGCGCGGGTACACAAATATAATTGGCGTTGGCACCAAATTTAGGCAGTAATGCGCCCACGGTTTGTCCGGTTTTCAGGTCAGCCACACCGTCACCGAGCTTGTCAACGCTGCCCACACAATCATAGCCGGGTGTAAAGGGTAGTTTTGGCATGGTGGGGTACATGCCCTGACGGCACATGATATCGGCAAAGGCAACGCCGCTGGCTGTGACGCGCACCCGGACTTCGCCTGCAGCTGGTTGGGGGAGTGGTTCTTCAATTAATTGAAGTGCATCCGCTGTGTTGGTGTTGGTGAGGATAATGCGTTGGTTGGTGGCTACGGCCGTTGCCGGCAAAATAGCTTGTGTGTTCATTTCTTGAATCATTGTGTTCTCCTAAAATTTGTGTGATTCGGGTCATTCGCTGCAATCTCTGTTAGTCCCAGTTGGGCAGCCATCGCCGCGATCTCTATATCAAAAAAGTCACCTGTTTCAGCAAAACCAGGCGGATAATGACCATAAAATTCACCCCAGACAAGGCCATAAAGCCGCGTCCAAACATATATCGTTAAGGTGATAGCGATTGGAGGTACGTCCTCTTGGGATTCTTGGTCGGCTAATGTCGTGATCACATCTGCCATTGCAGGGGGCAGGTTGGTGTACAAAGTCGGCGCTTGTAAATTTCCGGCTTGCCATGCGTCGCCGAATATCTGCCCCAATGCACGCTGTGAACGCACAGCTGCTGGTGTGGTCAATGCGCGTGGTGCATGATAGCCAGGGATGGGTGTGCCATAGATCAGTGCGAAATCAGATGGGTTTTGTTTGGCCCAATTGCGGTAAGCGTGGGTGATGGTTTGGAAACGGCCGTTGTAATCATCCCGTGCCACCGCTGCATCTGCCGCAATCATCGCATCCGCCAGCGCATTATATGCGTCCAAAATCAGAGCTGTTACCAAAGCATCCCGATTTTCAAAATAACGGTACAACGCTGGTGCCGACATGCCCATTTCGCGCGCAATTGCGCGTAACGATAAAGATGCCGCGCCGCTAACCAGCATTTGTTTGCGTGCAACAGTCTTGATTTCTTGAGTTGTATTGATGCGTATTTGTTCTCTGCGCGTTAAAGTCATAATAAATGTTTACAGCGTTAATTTAGTTAACAGTGTAAACTAAACAAGAAAGTTTGTCAATCAGAAAATTTTTGTATAATGCTAACATCAAAAATCATATTAAAAGGCCTGTATAGCGTTTTGACAAAGAGGCAGTGATGGCAGATCTCCCAATTGCACCATTACTAAAGACCAAACTCCATATTCCTCAGCGGCGACCAGATATGGTCCCTAGAGCACTGCTCATCAAACAACTGAATGAACGCATGCAGCGCAAACTCACATTAATGATTGCACCGGCCGGCTACGGTAAAACGAGCCTGGCCTCCGAATGGATACACGCGCTTCAATCTGAAACTGCGCGAACCACATACAATATTCAGATCACCTGGCTCTATCTTGAAGAAGCTGACAGTGAACCTATCCGCTTTCTTTCCTATGTGATCGCCGCCTTGCAACAGGTGGCGCCAGAAATCGGGGGCGGCGTGCTTAGCTTATTTGAGATGGCGCAAAGTCCCCCTATAAACAGTGTTCTCAACGAACTGATCAATGACATAGCGGGGCTGGACGCGCACATCATGTTGGTGCTGGATGATTATCATGTGATCAGCCACCCAGAAATACATGAGGCTTTGCGTTACCTGGTCGACCATCAGCCGCATCACATGCACCTGGTTATTACATCGCGTGAGGATCCGCCTCTGCCACTATCTCGACTCAGAGCGCGTGGTGAGATGGCTGAAATCCGCATGGCTGATTTGCGTTTTTCATTGGACGAAGCAAAGCAGTTTTTCTCTGACT
>CAYGMR010000448.1:0-4885 GCA_964350725.1 uncultured Ardenticatenaceae bacterium
GGATAGTGTCGCGGTGAGGACACCGGCCACAGCCAGAGAGGCTGTATAGTTACGAATCTTTTAACTTCGGCACCAACAACTGCGGCCACTTACATCATAACGGCCGTTTTGCTTAATGAAAAATGCTCCCCAGAAGCAGCCGCCGGGGTTAAACAGTGGCTGCTGGATAGCACCCAATCTGTAGCCGAGGCTGATAAAGAGGGCTGTCATTTTGGTAATAGTGGTCAACGTGTCAGGCGAGAAAGAGCAGGCAGCGTTAGCAAGGATTAACACCATCTTGAATGGGTAATCGGTCGGACCAAATCTAGCAGGTCCGTTTTAAAAAATTTTATTATTTGCAGGAGACTTCATGGATGGCGGCATACCACCATGCATGAAAACCGTAACGCGATTTAGAAAATCGCAATATCGAAATTCAATTTCGATGTACAAGGAGATTAATTATGGGAATCGTAAGTTTGCTTATCGGTGTTGTAATAGGTGCGCTCATCTCTGGTTTTATCATATGGATTGTGAGTAAGTTAGGTTTAGGGCTGGAAGTTGATAATTTTGGCAGTGCCTTCATCGCGGCCATTATCATTGCCATTGTTGGCGCAATTATCACTTGGCTTCTGGGTGTTTTGGGCATTTCTTTTGACGGAAATTGGCTGGCAGCAATCGTCCAATTGATAATCGCCGCAATTGTCTTGCTGATCAGTGACCGGCTGCTAAAGGGTTTACGGGTCGCCGGTTTTGTAGGCGCACTTGTCGCCGCCATTGCCATCGGGGTCATTTACTTTCTTATCGGCTGGTTGGTCACATTGGTCGTTTAAACAAACTGTAAAAGTATAGAGAATGTCATAAGGAATGCGAATTTAAAAACTTGTGCGTGCAGAAGTTGGACTTCTGCACGCAACTTAAATATTTGGAGGTACTCACTAATGAAAATGGTAATAGCGTTTGTTTTGGGAGTTATGGTGGGATCTGTTGTTACGCTGATGCTCGCACCGAAATCTGGCGAAGAACTGCGTCAAGAACTGAGGCAACAGGCTGCAGCCGAGCGTGAACAGGCAAGAAAAGAATATGCCCAGGCTATGGAACAGGTGCACCAGCGGGTGGACAAAGTTCAAAGTGATATGCATGAAAAGCTGGCGCAGGTAAAAACGAAGGAAAATGACACAACAGAAACGGCCGTTGCGCCCGCAGAATAACCAACTGCTGAGCCAACCGAAGTGGTTTCGGAAATGGAAAAATGCAGCATGTTTCAAACATCTTGAGACATTTTTGTGAAAATTTCTTGTCAGAAAAATGTTAAAAACATGATTCGTCAGGGGATGAAATTGCGGCGCGGTCAGGAGACACGGCCGTGAGCGATCCAGCATTGCATGTTTGTCTGTACTTAGGTCAAACCCTCAAGGTCTCTCGAGACAGAATTTTGAGATGCATGATTACGAAGAAAGTAATTTAGAGAACACATGAAAAACAACACACAAAGTAGTAATCAAATAAATATAACCGGACTCATCATTGGGGTTGTACTCGCAGGCGTGATGTCCGGAATCCTGATCTGGATTGTTAGTTTTTTGGGACTGGGCTTGACGGTTAATGGCATCGGAGTTGCCTTTCTCGCCGGATTTGCCATTGCCGTGGTCGGTGGTGTGATCTCCTGGCTGCTTAGTCTAGTAAACCTCAAGCTAGGCGCAGGTATCCTGGGGGCTGTCCTTAACATCCTCTTGGGCGCTGTCGTACTTGTGATCGGTGGCAAATTCATCCCCGGTTTAACGGTGGATGGTTGGGGAGGGGCGCTGCTTGCTTCGGTCGCGATCTATGCCATCTCCTGGCTGCTGAGCCTGGGTCTAAAACAAATGAATAAAAAGGCTGAGGATAAGCAAGTTGAGTCAGATGAGTCATAACAGGCGCTTCAAATTTTACCATTCGACAGAATTACACAACTTGACTTTAGCGAAAAACGCCAAATTTGAGAAGGACGTTTCAACCATGAAAAAAACAGTCATACTCATGATTTTTTTCACCCTGCTTTTGAGTGCCTGTGCTGACCAGGACCCAACAGCGACACCGGAATCAGCAACGGCAACGGCCGTTTCCCCCACAACCGAACCGGCATCCACAGAAGAGGCCACCTCCACAGAAGAGGCCACTTCCGAACCCGCAGCCGAAGCCACAGAAGCCCCACCTGCCGAGCCCGTAGCAGAAACCGCAGTTGACGAATCGAGCGCATCCGGCCTGCCCCCTGCCGAAATCAGCAACGACGAAGGCGGAACGGCCGTTGTTACCGGCGAATGGGACTACACCTCGCCTGTCATCAGCCAAGTTCTGCTCGAACCTGTCGTGATGTTAATGAATGTGTCACGTCAAATTCAAGGCAACTACACCGACTATGTGCCGCGCAACGGCCAAATCATGGGCCTTCTGACCCAGCCGTTAGCGCCTTCCCCAACCGCCTATGAAGTGAACATTCCTGTTCAGCCCGATGATGTTAGCGCAGACCTGGACAACGACGGCGAGCAGGACGCGGGCGTGCAAATTTACGCTACCCTCATAGGCAGTAATCTTGTCGGCGATTCCTATCTTGAGCAAATAGAACAATCTGGCTTCACCTCCTATTTAGCGGATCCGCAGACCGGAGCGATTCGGGAAGGCACATTCCTCGTTTATGCGCCCGATGATGCGCAGGGTTTTCCTGCCAATGCAGGCGATGACGGCATCTTCTTCACCGTCGATGATCCCGCTGTGGCCCTGCCCGCCGGATACACACACGTCACCCTCACCGAGGATGGACAGGTCAGCTTCGACCGCTCCCGCGCAGTCAGCATGGACATTTTGGAAGCGGCAGCAGACAAATCGCCAGACTTTTCTGACCAAGGCATTTTGGAAAGCTATCATTCGCTCATTGATGTTCTTGCCGAGCGTTACTCTTATACCGAGCTGCGTGGTCTGGATTGGGAACAAATTCGCCAGACATACCTGCCCCAGGTCGCAGCCGCCGATGAGGCCGAAGACTTTCCTGCTTATTTCGCCGCCCTCAAGGAGCTAACGTTGTCGATTCATGATGCCCATGTCTATGTGTATACGGATGACTATTCCCTCTCATCCGTTTATGACGAGCAATTGGCTGCCGCATATGGCGGCAATCTGGGTGGGAAGGTTGTGGAACTGAGTGATGGACGATTTGTGGTGATCTATCTTGATCCCGAAGGGCCCGCAGCGGCGGCTGGTTGGGAAGCTGGCACAGAGATTATCAGTGTGGATGGTGTGCCTGTGGCTGAGCGCGTCGAGACATTGCCGCTGACGCAAAATGCTGGGAACCCAGACGTGATCCGGTTACAGCAGGTGGATCTGCTATTGTCTTTCCCCGAAGGCACCGAGACGACCATCGAATACAAACAACCAGAAGATAGTGATGTGAGTAGTGTGACGTTAACGGCCGTTGCCGATACAGGATTATTCGTACCCGGGCCACCCATTGCCGGAGACACCATCAGTTATCAGCAGCTCGAAGACGGCACTTACACCATTCAGTGGCACGAATTTAACGATGGACTGTACAAAGTGGCTATTTGGGAAAAATTCCTCAGTAAAGTGAAAGGAGCGCCAGGCATTATCATCGACTTGCGTCACAACTCGGGTGGCTCGGCCGTTCTGTTGTTTACCTTGGCTTCTTATCTGTTTACTCCCGAACACCCCGCTCAGTTTCATTGGATAGACAGTTACACCTACGACGATAAAGCTGGCGACCTGGTACAAGAATTTGCCACCGATTATCTCTTCAGTTCGCCCAACCCCGATCTTACCTTCGATGGAGCGATTGTGGTGCTGGTGGGTGAAGAGTCAGCCAGTGCAGCTGAATATTTCCCCCAGTTTTTGCAGAGTCAGAACCGGGCGATTGTCGTTGGCGAACACGGCACAGAAGGCGCAGGTGGTGTCGTTGAGTCGGTGGCTTTGCCCGGCGATATCCTCTTTAATTTCACTAAGGGACGCAGCTACTTTGCCGGGACAGACGAACTTAATCTTGAAGCCAAAGGGGTGACGCTCGATACACGTGTCCCCATTACCCTGGAAAACGAACTCGCTAAACAAGAAGTGCGTGATGTGGTGCTAGAAGCAGCGGTGGAAGCATTGGGCGCAGAAGTGAACCGGCTTACTGCCGAAGGACTGCCTGAAACAATTTGGCAGTTGACCACCCTGCAAACAGTCGGTGATGATGGCGAAAGTGTTAGTTTTTCTATCGAGAATCCGGAGAATTACACCCTGACGTTTGCTGATGACGGCACGATAGCTATTCAGGCCGATTGCAATCAGGTAACGGCCGATTATGTGTGGGCTGACGACGTTTTCACTATCACTCCCGGGGCGGCTACGCTGGCCCTGTGTACCGATGACGCGCTAGGCGAGACATTTGTGCAGACGCTAGGCCAGGTTACCACCCTCAAGGTACTCGGTAATACGATGTTGATGACGGCTGACGGCATACTTGTGCTGTTGCAACTTGTGGAGTGATTCGGAAACGGCCGTTTTGGAGCACACATTGAAAATAATTGACTCTTTAGGAATTGCTGGGGTATTTGTCATTCAGAGTGCAACGAAGAATCTCTCACCTTTGGGATGTTTCACTTCGTTCAGCATGACACAAAGCAAACCCAGTGAGATACCAAGTAATGAAGGAGATTGTTACCCATGAAAAGAATAATTACGATTCTGGGTTTGTTCATCTTACTATTGAGTGCCTGCCAAGCGCAGGAGCAGGACCCAACAGCTACACCGGAACCGGCAACAGCAACGGCCGTTCCCGCCACAGCAGAACCTGCCCAAGAGCCCACAGCAGAACTGTCCGAATTAGAAGCCGAAGCAGACATGCTCGACTTAGGCGCATTAACTGAACACCCTT
>CAYGMR010000449.1:0-1862 GCA_964350725.1 uncultured Ardenticatenaceae bacterium
ATCGGGAAACGGGCAGCGTGAGTTGGTTGAATGTCTGGCTGGTTTGCGGCCGATTGAAGCGGGGTTGATTGCGCTTGATGGCAATGATGTTACCAATATATCCAGCTATAAACGTTGGAAATTAGGGATGGGGTACATCCCTGCGGATCGTAATCATGTCGGTTCCATTGCTGATTTTTCATTAGTAGAAAACATAACCATGAACTATTACTTTGATGCTGGTTATTATCAAAGAGGTACCCTAGATTATAAAAAAATAAGGGAGTTAACTGAAGCGATCATCACCGAATACAATGTCAAAACCCCCAATGCTGATGTAAAAGCTAAAAATTTGTCTGGTGGTAATTTGCAAAAAATGATTTTGGCGCGTGTACTATCACGGAATCCGCGATTTTTGATTGTGGCGCTGCCTACACAGGGGCTTGATATTGGCGCGATTGAATTTGTCCGAAACAAGTTGAATGAGGCTAAACTCAACCAGGCGGCCGTTTTATTAATTTCTGAAGACCTGGATGAGATATTTTCCTTGAGCGATTGGATTGCACCAATCTATGAGGGTAAATTTATGGGGATTATTGCCGCCGAAGAGGCTAGAAGGGAACATGTGGGGGCTATGATGGCGGGCATTAGCTTGCGTGAGGAGTCGACATGAAAGTTGGCAACTCTGAGTTGAAGTTTGAAAAAAGGGTCACGCTATCGGCATGGCGAACGATTATTATTGCAATTGCGGCTATTCTTGTAGCCCTTTTTTTGTTTGGGTTCATTTTTATTTTTGCCGGCATTAGTCCTGTCACTGCCTATCGTGAAATATTTTCGTATGCTTTTTTTAATGAATTTGGATTGCCATTGACGCTTAACCGCTTTATTTTCCTACTTTTGTGTACCTATGCCTTTATTATCCCTTTTCGGGCTGGGCTATGGAATATTGGCATGACCGGACAACTCTATGCCGGTGCATTAGGCGCGTATGCCGTTTTGTATGCATTTGGGGTCAATCAGTTTGATGCAACGTATCCAACGGCCATTGTCATTATTCCTTTGGTTATTCTGGGTGCTTTGCTTGGCGGTGCCGGCTTGGGCGCGATTGCGGGTTATCTGAAGGGAAAATACAACGTTAATGAGATTGTTGTGACGATGATGTTGAATTTTATTATGTTTTGGCTGGTTTCGTTCATGATCAAGGAGGGCGGCGTTTTTATGAATGCGGGCGGCCGTGGTGAAAGCTTTGAGCTGCCAGATGCTTTACAACTGCCTTTGGTTGGTGGTGTTCCACTCACGATCTTCATGGCGTTGGGAATCGGGGCGTTGTTGGCGTATATGTTTGCCAAGACCCGCATTGGTTTTGAGATTAGGGCGTATGGGCAAAATCCGGCAGCGGCGGCTTATGCGGGAATCAGTAGATATCGCATTCCACTGTTGGTTTTCATGATGGGTGGTGCTTTGGCTGGCCTGGCTGGTTATCATTACTTTGGAGCCGTGCCGGGTGTGTACAAGATTGCTAGAAATTATGGTTTTTTTGGTGACTTAGCTTTTTATGGCATTATTTGTGGCTTGATTTCATCTGGTAATCCAATTGGTGCGATCCCGGTGGCGTTGTTATTTGGTGGTATGTCGGTAGGCGGCCGTTTCGTGCAAGGCAAGTTGGGCATGAGCTTTGGTCTTGATTTTGCTTTGCTGGGTGTATTGATGATTACGCTTGTCGCTTTTCAATTCTTTTATCGCTATAAAATCGTGTGGGTAAAAACGAAAAAGGAGGGCGCAGATGTGGGAGTTTACAGTTAGAAGCCTTGATGCTTCAACCATTTTTTTGATTGCCGGGCTTGGTGAACTCTTGGGACAGCGCTCTGGCATTATTAACGTAG
>CAYGMR010000449.1:1888-4880 GCA_964350725.1 uncultured Ardenticatenaceae bacterium
CATTGCGGCACAAACGACAGGCAGTTATTTGGTTGGCTTTGTGGTAGCGATATTGATTGGTGCGATATTGGGCCTCTTGCATGGTTTTTTTTCCATCACGCTGGGTGGTGACCAGGTTGTGAGTGGCATGGGTATTTGGATTTTAGGTTTTGGTCTGACCACGTATATGGGTTCTGCTTATACCGGCCCGTTAGGGATGGAGCGTATTCCAACTATTTTTGGCTTTTCACCTTTCTTTTTTGTGGGCATTATCTTGGCAATTTTCATATGGTTTGTGCTGACCAAGACGAGTTTAGGTCTGCGGATTCGATCTGTAGGCGAAAATCCGGCTGTGGCTGAGGTTTCTGGCATTAGCGTGGCTAAAACACGGTATTTATGTGTTATTAGCGGTGGCGCATTAATGGGCTTTGCCGGTGCGATTTACTCGTTAGATTATAACCCAGTCTGGAGCTACAATTTCTTGATGGGTTGGGGTTTTATTGCGTTGGCGTTGGTCTTTTTCTCTATGTGGAATCCGTTGATATTGATGGCGGGTGCTTTGTTGTTTGGCACGCTGTGGCAGCTTTCGCTAAATCCGCAGTTGGTTTTGCCTGGGGTGATGTCACGTTATGTGTGGCGCATGGTACCTTTTGTAATAACTTTGCTGGCATTAATATTTATGTCAACTAAATGGTTTCGGCATCGATGGGGGGCGGCGAAACCGGAGGCGTTGGGGCAGCCATATCTGAAGGATTAGAATTCTTTTCTGCCACGAATTGCACGAATTACACGAATTGAGGTTGGGTTGTCAGCGGGTAAGGATTTGGCAAAGGCGGGTGAATCCAGCTAAGGCGTCTGAGCCGGAAGTGTGACCGATGTTGAGGATATTTTGGATGGCATGGGGTTTGCCGTTCACAAAATCATGCCAATGGATGGTGGCTTCACCGTTTGCGGCGGCTTTGAGGAAGGCGGCTGAGAGGGTTGTGGTACGTGCGACGGCCGTATCAGAAATCAACCTGATCCACTCAATGCTTGGCTGCCAAACCCACAGCGCATAGATAACACCCATCAAAATATCATCGCCTGTGGGCGTTAAACCACTGCCACGCCCGGCTAGGCCAAAAGCGCCAGCGCAAATTATTGATGAATCGGCCGTTGCGATACCAACACACAATTGGGTGAGATAATTTTCGATCTCGGCAGAAAATGTTTGTGGCTTTGGTAAATCTGAGAGTTGCAACCTGCGTAACTCTTCCCAATTTGGTTGTGGCTGCCAAACTGTGGCCTGACTAAAATCAATTTCGGTTTTGCCGATCACAAGTATTTGTTTGCTTTTGTTGATGGTGATGGGCATGTGGAGATCGAAATGAGCGCGATTAAATTCATCTATAACAATGAAGAATGGGCCGGGGCCGATTACGGCCGTTACCAGCGACAACACCTCATTATATTCATTGATCAAATTACAACTTTTTTCGAATAAATGCAAAATGCGGTTAGAATGACTTTTTTGCAACCATTCTTGGGCACGTTTTGTTATAATTAAACTTTTCAATTGCAAATCATCCTATCTACAAGGAACTGTTAATGAAACCAGCTCCCTTCGAATACCTCGCTCCGACCTCATTAGATGAAGCATTACAGATGCTAAATGAACACGGCTATGATGGCAAGTTGCTTGCC
Source organism: uncultured Ardenticatenaceae bacterium (assembly GCA_964350725.1). Taxonomy (GTDB): domain Bacteria; phylum Chloroflexota; class Anaerolineae; order Promineifilales; family Promineifilaceae; genus JAACFF01. The sequence goes on from CAYGMR010000449.1 coordinate 3,551, forward strand.
GGCGGTCAAAGTTTAGTGCCTGTGATGAATTTCCGCCTAGCTCAGCCGACTATTTTAATTGATCTGAATGGCGTAGACGAACTGACCTACTTGAATCACAATTCAAATGGAGATTTGTCTATTGGCGCCATGACACGCCATCGCACTTTGGAAAAACATCAAACGATTGCTGCCAAACTGCCCTTGCTGCATGAAACCATGCCATTTATTGCCCATCCGCAAATACGCAATCGCGGCACCATCGGCGGCAGTCTAGCGCATGCAGACCCCGCCGCTGAGCTGCCGGTGATCACGGTGGCACTGGAGGCGAAATTCAAATTACAGCGTGTAGGCCGGTCACGTTGGGTAAATGCGGAAGATTTTTATGAGGCACTTTTTACGACAGCGTTAGAACCAGAAGAGATTTTGGTTGAGGTGGCAATTCCGCCATTATCTGCCAACACCGGGTGGGCATTTCAGGAGTTGGCACGCCGGCACGGCGATTATGCGCAGGTGGGCGTGGCCGCATTGGTGACGCTTGACGCTGCGGGTATTTGTCGGGGAGCGCGTCTGGTTTATCTGAATGTGGGTGAAGTGCCTACCATAGCAGTTAACGCAACGGCCGTTCTCCTCAATGAAAAACCGACAGATAAGGTAATTGAAGCGGCTGCGCGTGTGGCTGCTGATGAAGAAATTGACCCGACGACTGATATTCATGCAACGGCCGTTTACAAACGCCATCTCGCCTATGTCTTAGGCAAACGCACGCTCAAACAAGCCGTAGCCCGTGCTCAGGAAAGAATCCAATCATGATCCCTAAACAAACAATCCAACTCACCATCAATAATAAAGAACACAGCCATGTAGTCGAGCCACGTTTGCTTTTAAGCGATTTTTTGCGGCATGAAATCGGGCTAACCGGCACGCATGTCGGCTGTGAACAAGGCGCTTGTGGCGCTTGTACAATCTTGCTTGACGGTCAGCCGGTGCGCTCTTGTTTGTTATTTGCCGTACAAGCCAACGGACACGATTTAAAGACTGTCGAAAGTTTGGGTACGCCAGATAATTTACATCTGTTGCAAGAAGCATTTCATGAGGCGCATGGCTTGCAATGTGGTTTTTGTACGCCGGGTATTTTGATGACGATGCTGCCATTTTTAGAGGAAAATCCTAATCCTACCGAAGCTGAAATTCGCATGGCGCTGTCTGGTAATTTGTGCCGCTGTACTGGCTATCAGCATATTGTGGATGCTGTTAAATTGGCTGCAGCGAAAATGTAGGTGGCTACAACGAATTGAGGAAGGAACGGATTTTCTTTCCAGGCCTAAATTCGTTCCTTCCCGAATTAGTT
>CAYGMR010000450.1:0-4864 GCA_964350725.1 uncultured Ardenticatenaceae bacterium
AAGTCATGATATGCCTCCTACGTAAATCGATTTGGAAAATCGATACGCGATTTTGAAAATCGCGCTACAGTTTTCATGCATTTGCTGGTGCCGCGCAGCCACGTGGCAGACTCCTCTGCAGAGCAATTTTTACGAAATCGCGCTACAAATTACCGCGTAACGCTTGTTCACGTTCCAATGATTGAAATAAGGCCTGGAAGTTACCCTTACCAAAACCGCGCGAGCCATGTCGTTCGATGATCTCATAGAACACAGTAGGCCGATCTTCGACTGGTTTAGAAAAGATTTGCAGCAAATAACCTTCTTCGTCGCGATCAACCAAAATGCCTAAATCAGCCAACACATCTATGGGTTCGTTGATTTTGCCGATCCGTTCTTCCAACATATCGTAATAGGTTTGGGGCACACGCAGGAATTCAATCCCGCTATCACGCAATTGGGTAACGGTGGCCACAATATCACTCGTTGAACACGCCAAATGTTGTGCGCCCGGCCCCATATAAAAATCAAGGTATTCTTGTATTTGAGATTTGCGTTTGCCTTCGGCGGGTTCGTTGATGGGGAATTTAATCTTGCCGTTGCCATTTTGCATCACTTTTGACATCAAAGCTGAATATTCTGTGGAAATATCTTTGTCATCAAAGTGCAACAGCTGCGAAAAACCCATGGTTTGAGCAAAAAAATCAACCCAGCGGTTCATGGCGCCTAATTCGACATTGCCGACAATGTGATCCACATGCATCAGACCATACCCTTTATAACGGTCACGCGCATTGCCGTTCATGCCAGTGCCATTATTGCGAGCCACAAAACCAGGTGCAAAAGGGCCGTTATAATCGGATCGATCAACAAATTTGATGAGCGTGTCGCCATAACAACGAATCGCTGAATAACGATAGGTACCATTTTCATCAGATTCTTCAGTTGGTTTGATGGCCCCGGTTGCGCCGCGTTTAGTGGATTCATAATAGGATTGCGCCGCGTCAGGAACTTCCAGCGCAATCACACCCACACCATCACCATGCAGATGGGCATGCCGCGCCACATGATGATCAGGGCCAAGCGCAGTGGTTAATAACAACCGGATGTTGCCCTGCTCCATGACATAGGTGGCGGTTTCTCGATTTCCCGTTTCTAAACCACTGTAGGCGACGAGTGTGAAGCCAAATCCAGTACGGTAATAGTGGGCGGCCTGTTTGGCGTTGCCTACATAAAACTCAATATGATCGGTGCCTTTGATCGGCAAAAAATCTTCTGACATGTTTTATCCTCCTCGTGATAACATTTTAATATTCTGGGGTAATTCGGTCTGAGTCTGTCGCAGGCAGGCATCCACACATGGATACCCACCTGCGCGGGCATGACAGTCAAGCGATGCCTGTAAAGTTACCCGCGTGCTACAAAAAAGTAGCAATTTCATCTAATGATTTTTTCTGCATGGCGTGGGTGGGTATGTGGGCATCATCGGCGGGATAACCCACAACAAGCAATAGAAACGGCCGTTCATGCGACGGCCGTTGTAAAATGCTGTTCAGGAACCCCATCGGGCTGGGTGTATGCGTCAGGGAGGCCAATCCCGCACTGTGGATAGCTGTAATCAACATGCCTGTCGCGATACCTACCGACTCTTGCACATAATAATGTTTGACTTTACGGCCGTCAGGCAGCAACCCATACGATTGCGCAAAAACGGCAATGAGGTATGGGGCTGTTTCTAAAAACGGTTTAGCTGCATCTGTGCCCAGTGGGGCTAACGCATCAAGCCACTCTTCGGGGGCACGGCCGTTGTAAAAAACCGCTTCTTCTTTTTCCGCCTCAATCCGTATCTGGCGCTTGATCGCTGGATCAGAAACAGCTACAAAATGCCAGGGTTGTAAATTAGCACCATTGGGCGCTGTGCCTGCGGCTAAAATACATTTTTCGATGATTTCGCGCGGGACCGGCCGGTCAGAATATTCACGCACGGTGCGGCGGCGCAGCATATCGGCGTAAAAATCCTCAGCTCGTTTTTGCATTTGAGCAGGTGGATATTCCTGATAGCCGGTGTAAGGAACAGAGGGAAAATCTTTCATCATGTTCATCCTATTTTTGCCACAGATTCACACTGATTTTAACTAATTGTGAAATTTAATCCGAGTGAATCCGTGAACATCCGTGGCAAAACCCTAATTTACATATTGTTCGATAACAGTCCCCAACCGCTGAATACCATCTTCGATTTGCTCAACTGTCGAGTTAGAGAAATTGAGACGTAAACAGTTGGTCACATTGTGGCCGGGAACAGCAAAGGCATACCCGGGGATAAAAGCGACTTTTTCTTGCGTAACGGCCGTTTCCAACAATTCAACCGTATCAATCCCCGCAGGCAGTTCAACCCAAATAAACATGCCGCCTGTCGGTTTTGTCCAGCGTGCCTCAGCCGGAAAATAACGTTTTAATGCACCTAACATTGTAGCACGGCGACGGCCGTATTCTGAGCGCAATATGTCGATATGGGCCGGTAAATGACCTGCATCCAGATAAGCCGCCACAGCGCGTTGCGTCAAAGCTGAGGATTCCAAATCGCTGGCCTCTTTGGCCACCGTTAACTTAGAAACCAATTCTTGCGGCGCAATCATCCATCCCAGGCGCAAAGCAGGCGCTAAAATTTTAGAAAACGATCCCAAATAAAACACATGCGACGCATTCAAAGTGCGAATAGGGGCTTCCACAACATCACCATATTGTAAAAAGCCATAGGGATCATCCTCAATGAGGGGCACATTATAGCGCAAAGCTAACTCGACCAACTGCTCACGTCGCTCACGGCTAATGCTCACGCCCAGCGGATTGTGGGCATCAGGCACAAGATAAATAAAGGCTGGTTTGGCACCAGCAGCCAAATGCGCGGCGACCTGCTCTACCTCAATCCCCAAAGCCAAATCGGTCGAAACAGGCAAAATCTTCGGTTGGTAAGGTGCGACACATTGCTGCGCACCCGTGTAAACCAATTCCTCCAAAATAATTTCATCACCAGGATTCAATAACAAACGTGTCAATACATCCAACCCTTGCTGTGCCCCGGTTGTCAGGAAAACTTCTTCTTCTGTACATGTAACCCCACGTAACGCCATCAGTTTTACAATATGGGCTTTTAAGGGTTGAAAAGGCGGCCCATACTGCAAAGCTTTCGCATCGGTCGCTAAAACATGTGCAATGGCATTCGCATATTCCACTGTTGGAAACAACTCGGGCGCAGGCAAACCACCCGCTAAGGATAAAATGCCGGGTTGTGAAATGACCGCAATCATTTGCCGCAGCACAGAACGGCTCATTGTTTGGGTCCAATCTGCAAATTTAATCTCTTGCGAATAGGTAGGTGTGTCTAAAAACATCAGTGCGCCTCCGTAGGAATATAGTGATAGACATTATCAGCTTTTTCGTTTATGAACTCTTCAATGGTTTGGGATGTTATTTATAAACCAAGTATAAACAATAAGTTTGTATATTTCAATGTTTTGGCGGTATTTGTTTAGCCATTCGGGAACGGCCGTTACCGTAACACCGACTTTGGAATCACAGGGCTATAAAGTGTAATGTTTTGAAATAAAGAAGAAAACCAGCATAATAATTCACAGACGAATCACCTATCATAGCGTATAAGGAAATAAATCATGGGATCACATCCACTAAATTTAGCGTTACGTTTATTGTTGGAATTAGCTGCCTATTTAGCGATGGCCTATTGGGGGTGGATTCAACACAGCGGCATTCTCCAATTTGTGTGGGCTATCGGTTTGCCGCTTTTTTGGATGATTTTATGGGGAACCTTCGCCGTCCCCGATGATCCCAGTCGTTCCGGCAAAGCCCCAGTGCCCGTACCAGGGTTTGTACGTTTGCTGTTAGAAGCCGCTTATTTCGCCACTGCAATATGGGCAACAAACGCCTCAGGTTTTAGTATCGCTGCCATCATTTTTGCTGTTGTGGTTGTCGTCCATTATCTCCTCTCGTATGATCGCATCCGTTGGTTGTTAAACCAAAAGTAAGCCTTGATGTGACAAGAACAACGGTCATCTGTACAATCACGCCAGGTAAGATAATATCGTCTTACTTTTTAAGTATTGGCTGTTGAAATTGGACAAAATCAATGAAAAAGAAACTACTAGGGGTCAAACGGCGCGATGTTCGCTTTGATTTTGACCTGTATCGGCGCAAAGTACCAATTCCTGGGGTGGCTGATGCCTATTTGAGCGTGTTGGATTTATGGCCAGAGGGTGCCGAACGGACTATTCTTTTTTTACATGGGTATGCGGGCGTGCTCGAATCATGGGAATTCCAGATCAACGCTTTTGCCAGCAACAATTACCGTGTCATCGCGCCTGATTTGCGTGGACATGGCCAAAGTGATGCGCCCTACACCCGTTACACCATGGATGAGATGGTCGCCGATCTCTATGCCATTTACGAAACATTTGAATTGCCATCTAAATTTATCCTGGTTGCGCATTCATTTGGCGGTTCGATTGCTGTTGAATATGCCCATGCCCATCCCGAAACGTTGGAAAAGTTAGTGCTGATCGCCACGGCTGGCGAATATCCCTTACCGACGTTTGCCAAATGGCTGCTCAAATTGCCTTTGAATTGGCTACGGCCGTTCTGGAAATATCGCACACGCTGGGACGCTGATTTGCATGTTGTCAAAAATATGATGGCAAACAATATGCAATATTGGCAAGGGTGGGAACTCATGCGTGACATCACAACACCCACCCTCGTGATCACGGGGGATCGGGACAACTATTTTCCGCGTTATGTTTTTGACGAGGTAGGTAAAAATATCCCCACTGCCGAAGTCATCGATGTCGGTTCGGCCAAACACAAGGTG
>CAYGMR010000451.1:0-4857 GCA_964350725.1 uncultured Ardenticatenaceae bacterium
TCCTCATGGGCGATGAAGTGCGCCGCAGCCAGCAGGGTAACAACAATGCCTATTGCCAGGACAACGAAATCAATTGGTTTGATTGGTCACTGGTTGACAAACATGCGGACGTGCATCGCTTCGTCAAGCAGATCATTGCAGTGCGCCACAAGCGCGGTCAAGCTCGCACCAACGAAGAAACTTTATTCGACGTATTACAAACATCCGAGGTACAATTTCACGGTGTGGATGCGGGGCAGCCAGACGAAGGTGCTTCGTCCCACACCTTGGCTATTGCTTTCCAAGCGGATAGTGATACTTGCTTTTACATGATGATCAATGCGTATTGGGAGCCGCTCATTTTTAAACTACCACAAACCAATGATAAGGTGTGGCGTTTATGGGTTGATACAGGACGGCCGTTTCCAGATGACATTTGTACCTGGGAAGAGGCGCAAATAGTCACTGAGACAACCTGCCAAGTTGCAGCGCGTTCCGTAGTAATTTTAATTACATAGAGCGTAATGCGTGGATTGTCTTGACTACGTTTCACGCACCACGATCGATTTTTAAGTTTAAAGGAGGAGGTTCACAATGAATCCAGAGTTTCTTTCTCGGCTTCAGTTTGCCTTCACAGCTAGTTTTCACTTTATTTACCCGCCCATCTCCATGGGATTGGGGTTCTTATTAGTGGTGATGGGTATTCAATATTTACGTACCAAAGACCCGGCCTGGCGGCAAGCCTCGTTTTTCTGGGTCAAAATTTATGGATTGGTTTTTGCCATGGGCATTGCCACCGGCATCGTGCAAGAATTCGAGTTCGGCATGAACTGGTCTGAGTATTCCCGCTATGTGGGCAACATCTTTGGCAGCTTGCTGGCGGCAGAAGGCATCTTTGCTTTCTTCCTGGAGGGCGGTTTCTTGGGCTTACTGCTCTTTGGTGGCCGCCGGCTGGGCCCAAAAATGTGGGTAACGGCCACCTTTTTAGTCGTATTTGGGGCGCACTTTAGTGCTTTGTGGATTTTGATGGCCAACTCGTGGATGCAAACACCCGAAGGCTACACCATCGCCACGACACAGTGGGGACAACAAGCGTTCATGACCCAATTTGCAGAGGTCGTTTTTACCCCCTCTTTCATTCCTCGGCTGCTGCATACCTGGGTGGCCTCGTGGATGATTGGGGCATCATTCGTTTTAAGTGTATCCGCCTACTACTTACTAAAAAAGCGCCATATTGAATTTGCCAAAAAGAACTTTACCCTGGCGTTATGGTTCTTCGCCATTTTAGCCTTCTTGCAACTTTTTATTTTTGGGGCGCAGATGGCCATTACAGTGACCAATTATCAGCAGCCAAAATTGGCGGCGATGGAAGGGGTGTGGGAGTCACAAGCTTGCGCACCAATGTATTTGGTGGGCTGGGTGAATGAAGCGGAGCAGACAACAACAGGCATCTCCATTCCCTGTCTGTTGAGTATTCTCAGTTACCAGAATCCGCAGGCAGTCGTAACAGGTCTGGAAGCCTTTCCCCAAGATACCTGGGCGCCTATTAATATGGTTTTTCAGGCGTACCACATCATGATCGACTTGGGTTTTCTCTTTCCCTTAATCGGCCTGGTGGGTTTGTTTTTCTGGTGGCGCAAGCGAAAGATTTTTGAAATGCGCTGGCTGTTATGGGTGTTTGTTTCTACCATTGTGCTAACCGAAGTTGCTACAATTATGGGTTGGTGGACGGCCGAAATTGGTCGCCAGCCCTGGATTGTGTGGAATTTGCTGCGTACGGCCGATGCCGTTTCCCCGACTTTGTCGGCGAATCAGGTGTTGACATCGCTGATTATGTTTGCCATCTTGTACGCTATTTTATTCATCCTCTTTATCTTTTTGTTGGATCACAAAATCAAAGAGGGGCCAGGGTCGCCTGATGAGGTGCATGATGGTACGAATTTGCCTGACACGTTCCGTGAAATTTTCCGGCAGCCACGTGCTTCCGCTTCTGGGGAGGTGGACTAATGTCACTTAATACGATTTGGTTTATCCTGTTTATTGTAATCATCACGGGCTATCTGATTCTGGATGGTTTTGATATGGGCGTGGGTATTTTGCACCTGTTTGCGGCCAAAAATGATCGTGAACGACGCATTAATCTGAACACGATTGGCCCTATCTGGGATGGCAATGAAGTGTGGTTGGTCTTGGGCGGCGGGGCGTTGTTTGCCGCGTTCCCCATCGTTTACGCTTCGCTCTTTTCTGGTTTTTATCCAGCGATGATGTTGGTGTTGATGGTGCTGATACTGCGTCCGGTGGCGATTGAGTTTCGGAGTAAACAAAAGAGCGAACGGTGGCGTAAGGCGTGGGACGTGATGTTTTTTTTGACGTCGTTCCTGCTGGCACTTTTGCTGGGTGTGGCGTTGGGCAATATCATCGCGGGTGTGCCACTCGATCAGGAAGGGCATATTTTTATTGATAATTTACTCACGTTGCTGCAACCCTTTGCTTTGGTTATGGGGTTAACGACGGTTGCGATGATGGCAATGCACGGAGCACTCTATATCAATATAAAAACGGATGGAGAGATGCAGGCGCGGGTGCAGGGGTTTGTGCCGAAGTTGATGGGAGCGTTTGCGGTAACGGCCGTTCTCGCCATCATCCTCATGTTCCTAAACAACTATCAACCCGTCGCCATCTACCGCCAAATCTGGCCGATCATTTTCCCCATCGCCGCGCTTATCAGCTTTGGCTTAGTTCCCTATTTCCTTAAACGCGGTCAGGAGTTCAAAGCATTTGTAGCCTCTTCAGCCATGATTGCTTTTTTGATGCTTTCTGTGGCTGTGGGTATGTTCCCCAACTTGCTCGTTTCCAATATCAATGAGCAGTACAACCTGACCGTCACCAACGCCGCTTCCCAAGAAAACGCCCTGATGGTCATGCTGATCATCGCTTTGATTGGGATGCCGTTTGTACTCCTGTACACAGCTGGCGTTTACTACTTCTTCCGCGGCAAAGTTGTTTTGGATGCGGATAGTTATTAAAAAGCAGCGTATTTGGCAATACAGCCGTCCCGCCCACCGCTTGTTTTTTCTGGCGGTGGGTTTGTCATTTGTGGCCTTTGCTGCGTGGCTGGCGATTTTGGGGTTGGTGGCGCGGACGGTGAATGGGGTTTTTCTGGGGGGGCAAACGCTGCCGGAGGTGCTGCCGTGGTTGGTATGGGCTTTGGGGTTGATGTTGCTGCGTATGGGGTTGATGTGGGGCAGTGATGTGCTGGCTCAGGTAAGTGCTAATCAGGTGAAGCGCGAACTGCGTGCTCGCGTGATGGCGCAGTTGGCAGCTTTGGGGCCGACGTATACACGTGGCGAACGGGCGGGGGAGCTGGTGCATACGGCCGTTGCTGGCATTGAAGACCTCGATGAATACATCACCCAATATGAAGTGGCAAAATTGATGGCCGGGCTGGGGCCAGCTTTGGTCTTTATTGTCATCTTCTTTCTCGATCCGTGGACATTGCCCATTTTGATCTTTACCGGGCCTATCTTGGTGCTGCTGCTCGCGCTGATTGGTGGTCAAACCCGTGAATTGACAGCACGCCGTTTTAACGAAATGTCCTGGATGAGTGCCCACTTTTTAGACATGCTGCAAGGCTTGCCTACGTTGAAAATGTTTGGCCGCAGCAAGGAACAAGCGCAGACGGTTGAAACGATTAGTGAGCATTATGGCAACAGCACAATGGATGTGCTGCGTACTGCCTTCCAAACGTCGCTGGTGCTGGAATGGGGGGCGACTGCGGCCACAGCGCTGGTGGCGATTGAGGTCAGTTTACGCCTGATGGCGGGCATCTTGCCTTTTGAAACAGCGTTAACGGTATTGTTGTTGACGCCAGAATTTTTTATGCCGTTACGCCAGCTAGCCATGAAATACCATGCAGGCACGGCGGGCAAGGCGGCGGCGGAACGTGTTTTCGGTATTTTGGATACGGCCGTTGTAAATCCGTCAGGTTCATTGAGAGCTGACAGATCTATACCCACAGCGCCATTCGACCTGTGCTTTGAAGATGTGCATGTGACTTATGATGCTGGGGAACGGCTGGCGTTAAATGGCTTTAACTTGACCATTGAACCCGGACAGACGGTGGCATTGGTGGGGCCAACGGGGGCTGGTAAAACGACAGCTGCCAACTTGCTGCTCCGTTTTGTCGAGCCGACGCAGGGAGATATCCGTGTGGGGGGTGTGCTGTTGTCTGACTTGGATGTGCATGCTTGGCGCTCACAGGTAGCCTGGGTGCCGCAGCAGCCGCATCTGTTCCAGGGCACGATTGCTGATAATTTGCGGCTGGCCCGACCAGAGGCGACATTGGCAGAACTGGTGACAGCGGCGCGTGATGCACGGGCCCACGAATTTATTGAACAACTGCCACGAGGATATGAAACGGCCGTTGGTGAACAAGGTGTGCGTTTGAGTGGTGGTCAGCGGCAGCGCTTGGCGATTGCCCGTGCCTTCTTGAAAGATGCCCCTTTACTCGTCTTGGATGAAATCAGTTCCCACTTGGATGCAGAAAATGAAGCGTTACTACAAGCAGCCTTACAGCGCTTGATGCAAAAGCGCACCGTCCTCATCATCGCCCACCGGCTGAAGTTGGTGGCGTCTGCAGATGTGGTGGTGTTGATGGATAACGGGCGCGTGTTGCAAATGGGCAGCCCCCAGTTGTTGGCTGAGGCACAGGGTGCATATCAGCAATTGCTGGCAGCTTATGAAGGCGGGCTCTTGTGAGGTCCTTTGGCCGTCTCTTGAAGTTGATGCTGCCTTTTCGGTGGTGGGTGGCGTTTGCGATTCTTTTGTCTTTTGCCACCATGGGCGCGAGTGTGGGATTGATGGCAATGTCAGCTTATC
>CAYGMR010000452.1:0-4841 GCA_964350725.1 uncultured Ardenticatenaceae bacterium
AACTGCACATCCATGAGAATGACTTGCGGCGGCTGCTCCAGACAAAATTCATAAGCCGCTTCCCCCGTATCACAATCAAACGTGACGGTTAGATCGCCTAAATTTGTCAACCCGCTGTTTAATGCGTGGCGTAATTTGTGGTTGTCTTCAACGATTACTAGATCAATTGACATAGTTTTTGTTATCAATGTATTAAAAGGTTTGATGACACGGATAGAAGCAAACGCGGATGATTTTTTGGTCAATCTGCGTTTCTTTATTATCCGAGTCCTCACATTCTTTCTACCATCCCCCAAAAACAACGTCGTGTCAAGCACCTGAGTGCGTGGATTACTGGGTTTGGAGCGTCAATGATGGAGGCGCTTTGCTGTATGCTCTATTTCTATGATGAAACGATATGGTGTGATTTTAGCAATCGGTTTGTTAGGGTTGGTTTTGTTTCCCTTTGGTTGGTTGGGCGCAATCTGGTCGGGATTTGGCGCAGTTATGGACAGCTTGTTCCCCACAACGGCCGCCCACGTCATCGGCCATAGTTTGATTTTTATGCTGCTGGGCGCGGTGATGCTGTTGTTGGTGCCGGCTTTGGGCACACGGCCGTTGATCTACATGCTGTTGGTGTTGTGTCTGGCGGTTATGCAAGAAGGTTTGCAGTTGATCGCTTATAAGCAGCGGCCGTTGTTGTTTGACGATTTTTTTGATGTCGGTGTTGATTTGTTGGCGGCTGGTTTGTTGTTTGTAGGGGTTCGTCTGCTTTGGAGTAAGAGAAACGGCCACGGATTTACACGGATGAACACGGATGAGTCTGTTAGCAGTTGAATATGTGTAAAACGAGCAAGAAGTTGGCAACCAACCATAAAAATCCGTGAAAATCCGCGGGCATCCGTGGCAAAATAAAAAAATACAAAGGTTAAGTTATGCAGAATGTAGAAAATAATGATCAAAAAATAGCCCATCCACAAAAGATTGTAGGGGCTGGGCTTGTAATTGGACTGATTTTTAATTGGTTGTTCTATGGCAAACCGCTGGGTGTTTCACTGCTTGTGTTTGTGATGTTATTGTTGGTGGCGTTAGTGGCTTTCACACGGATGGAGGGCGTAACGGCCGTGCGCCGCAATTTGTGGTTAGTGTTACCGCTGCTCTTTTTTGCGACGATGGCTTTTGTGCGTGCGAATCCATTTCTGACTTTCCTCAATGTGGTGGCAACGCTCGTTTTGCTGGCTTATCTCGTTTTTTATTATACTGCTGGCCGGGTCGAAACAATCAGTTTACTGGGCGCATTTGCTTTGCCTGTACGCGTTGCAGGCTTGAGCACTATCCAGACTGGCAAGACCGTCCAGGAAGAAGCCAAACAAGGTTCACGCCTACCACGTACAAAGCGCAACCGGCAAATTGTGCCCGTTTTACGCGGCGGTTTGCTGGCTTTGCCGTTATTAATTGTGTTCACAGCATTGTTTGCAACGGCCGACCTCGTTTTTGCATCCATGGTTGAGCGACTATTCGATTGGAACCTGCCCAATATGGTTCCTTTGATTTGGCAGACATTTTGGGCAATTGTGGTCGCCTGGCTGGTTGCGGGTGGCCTGTTTATAGCCATCAAACGCGCCAATCAAACAACGATTGAGGACCACAGCTGGCTCGAAAAAGCAAGTGCCATGACACCGCTGGTTGTTTCCATCGGCTTTGTCGAAATGGTCACCATTTTGATCCTGGTCATCAGCCTGTTTTTCCTGTTTATCGGCGTGCAGTTCACTTATCTATTTGGTGGTTTGGCCAATATCAGCCGCACGGGATTCACTTTTGCTGAATATGCGCGGCGCGGTTTTTTTGAACTGGTGGTTGCGGCCGTGTTCACCTTATTGCTGCTGATTGGGCTAAATTGGCTGACGCGCCGCGAATCGAAACGCCAAATAAAGGTCTTCAACTGGTTGGCAACCGTTTTGATTGGCTGTGTGCTGCTGTTGTTAACGGCCGCATTTTATCGCATGGGTTTGTATGAAGCCGCTTATGGCTATACCGAACTGCGTTTGTATGTGTATCTGTTCATGCTTTGGTTGGGGGCGCTGCTGCTCTGGTTCGTGGGGACATTGTGGGTTCGGCCGTATCGTTTTGCCATCGGTCTAATCGCGGTGGTGATCGGCTTCGTCGCCACAATAAACCTCATCAACCCCGACGCCTTCATCGTTAAACAAAACCTGGCCCACTACCAGGAAACTGGCGATTTAGACATGTTTTACCTGACTACATTATCGGCCGATGCTGTGCCGCAGTTGATGAACGCCCACCAGATAATTGCCGGTGATGCACAAATCGTCACTGATCCCACCTGTTATGACGAAGATGAAAAACGTTGTCAATTCAGCTTAGAAGAGGTGTTGCAAACTGATTTAGAGCAGCGTTTAGCGTGGCTGGAGGATGCTGGTTCAGGCTATCACACCCATTGGCAGGCGTTTAATCTGGCTTATGCGCGTGCTTTTACTTTGCTACAAACATCCGACGAAATTTAGTGTTGATGGGGAGTGGCACGTTTCAATAGAAACGGGGATCCAATTATAGTGGGTCAAAATTGCTAGTAGTTCGTCAATGTTCTTTTGCCGGGTTGCAGGTAGCGCGATTTGGTAAATCGCAGCGGAACGATTTGCCAAATCGTTTTACAACCATCCGTCAAACTTTGTTTGATGGACTACTAGCTGCGTTTTCTTTTATGTGTGTCTCCAAAGTGAGTGAACCTATTTCGTACAGTTATCGTATTGTTAACAGTTGTTGATCAGTAAGTGACATGCATTTGCTATTGTATGATCGCTTGTAAAGGAATAAATGTATGGATATTTTACGCAAAGAACATATTTGGTTATGGACAGCCCTGACCTTAGCATCAATGGCGGCGGTAGGTTTGTTAATCGGCCGTATCTTTTATGTACAGCATCTCAGATTTTCTTTTCTGACCTGGAACCTGTTTCTGGCCTGGCTGCCTTTCTTGTTTGCCTGGATCATATATCGAGCGCCACGCACACTCTTCATTTTTGGGCCGCTCTGGCTGCTCTTTTTGCCCAATGCCCCCTATTTGGTGACGGATCTGATTCATCTCAGCCCACAATATGATGTGCCGGTCTGGTATGATGCGTTTATGCTATTTACTTTTGCATTGGCCGGTTTGTTATTGGGCTTGATGTCGCTTTACTTGATGCAGCTTCTGGTCGCCAGGCGTTTTGGCGAATGGACAAGTTGGTTGTTTGTGTTGTTTGTGTTGGGTGTGAGCAGTTTTGGTGTGTATATCGGCCGTTTCCTGCGTTGGAACAGTTGGGATGTTTTCACTCAACCGCAAACACTCCTCTATGACATTCTCAACAGCCTGTTTTATCTGCGTACGTGGACAGTGACGGCCGTGTTGGCTGGCATTATGGTGTTCGCTTACCTATTATTCTATGCGCTGCCAAAGCTGCAAATTCCATTGACAAATCAAAGCAGTTCTTGAGGCTTACAACGGATACGGGAAGGAGCGAATGCACCGCCTTTAATTGTGTGTAACTCATAAAAAAAGAACGCTAAAACGGTCTGTTTTTCGCAATAACTGGCGAGATTGGTAGAATAGTCCCAGTTTGACAAACAGATAAATGGTGAGTAGATCAAACCGTGTGGCAAGATGGCTTTTTTACGGCCGCTTGGCACGGTTTTTTTATTTTACTGGTTTGAAAGTGAAGGATATAGGACGCGAATTTACACGGATTTTGCGGATTTTCGCTGATAAAAGTTAAAAATCTGCGCAAATCGATTCAATCCGCATTTAACTGCGTACCTTGATAGGTTTAACTGATGAAAATAGCGATTGGATCAGACGAAAGGTGCCAATTAACGGCCGCCACGATCACAAAAGTTAAAGAGCGTGGCCACGAAGTGATTCTATTTGGCCCCTTAAAGGATGAAAAAGCTTTTTGGCCAGCTGTTGCGGCTGAAGTGGCTGAAGCTGTGGTGAGTGGCACGGCCGATGAAGGCATCCTTTTTTGCTGGACCGGTACAGGTGTCACCATAGCCGCCAACAAAGTACCTGGCATTCGCGCTGCCTTGTGTGACGATGCCGAAACAGCGCGTGGTGCACGTTTGTGGAACAATGCTAACCTATTATGCCTTTCCATTCGGCGTACATCGGCCGTTATGGCTGAGGAAATTCTGGAAAGCTGGTTTTCGACAGCTTATCAACCCAATGCAGAAGACGATACCTGTTTATCCCAGGTCGCGGCATTAGAGCAAAAGTACACAGCCGCAACATAAAGAAGTGGCCCCAAGAACAAGTTGTCACGGATTGTCATGCTTGTTTTCGCAGGGATCCAGTCATAGGACAACTTGTTCGTGTACTCAAAAGTAGTAGACAGTTATGAAAAAAAATAAAATATTTTGGCTTGTTTTGATGAATACGGCCGTTTTCTTTTTAATAGGCTGTGGCACAGTGCCTGGTACCCCTTCAGGCGATCATGAAGCATCTATAGACAATGCATTACTCGATGAAGTCGCTCTCTTTCCAACCCCCAACATACCCACTGCCACCAGTCCACCAACGCCGCTCCCGACCAAAATACCTGCCACACCCCAGCCCAAACCCACTGTGCCAGTCACAGAATTACAGAAAATCTATCCTGAAGATCCTTTGCCCAACTCAGATGTGGAAGTAATCGCCACCGATTTGGCTGAACCTGTAACGCTTGTCTTTGCGCCCGACGGCCGTTTGTTTTTCACAGAGAAAGTAACCGGCAACATTCGTGTGATTGTCGATGGTCAACTGCTGCCCGAACCGGTTTTGAGCCTGGAAGTTGGCAGTCATTCTGAGCAAGGTTTATTGGGCCTGGCAA
>CAYGMR010000453.1:0-4834 GCA_964350725.1 uncultured Ardenticatenaceae bacterium
TTTAATGTCAGGCCGTTGATGTCCTGCCCGTAGAGGCCATTGCGACTGTTGTTATTGATGTTCATGAAGGCGAGTGAGACACCGGTTGTATTGTTGAGCGTAACACCATCGGTATTGCCCGTTTTGTTACTGATGGTGCCGCCGGAGCCAGCCGTGGAGCCGTCGCCGGTGACGCTAAACGTACCGGTTGTGGTCGCGATAGTGATACCTGCTGCTGTTCCACCAGAAGAATTCACGTGACCAAGGGTTACATTTAATGCGCCATTTGATAGATTAACGGCCGTTGCATTACTGCTATCTACATTGGCTTCACTAATGGCGAGCGTGCCTAGGTTGTTGCCAAATATGCCAGTGCCATTTGTCGTATTGACATTTAATCCGCGGACAGTGTTATTGCTCGCCAACGTGATTCCCGTTGCGCCACTGTCTGTGAGGGTTGGCCGACTACCAGCCGTCGCTGGCAAGGGGTTGCTGTGGGGTGCCAACGTAATGTTACAAACGGTGTCGATGGATGCTGACGCGCCATTGCCTACCAGGATTTGATTGTTTTCTAAAGTAATGCCGCCGGTGTAATTGCCGCTGCCCGTTTCCTCAATAAAAATGCAATCTCCAGCGCCTGGATTTGTGCCCCCATTGCCATTGACAGCTTCAAAAGCGGCCAATGTGTTGAAGGGTGCATTGAGCGTGCCATTGCCGACCCCTTGTGAATTATCAATGAACCAAATCATATTACTGACAGTGATCGTAACTGTTGCCATATTATTGGGGGTGATGGGATCGCCATCAGTGAGGGTATAGGTAAAGCTGTCTGAGCCTTCAAAACCACTGGGCGGCATGTAAGAAAAATTGCCGCCCGCATTAATTGCGAAAGTGCCGCCAGCAGTGGTGCCCCCTGCTGCAGGAACGACAGTTAGTGTGCCGCTGTTATTGTCAGGATCTACATCATTGGCTAACACACCGCTGACAGCGGGAACCGTGATCCCCACATTTCCCAGCGAATCGTAACTGTCATTAAAAGCAATGGGAGAGACATGTGCGACCCCGCTTAGGGTGGTTTGTTCGTCTATGCTATCGTCAAAGACGACATTGGTGGCGTCCATGTCCCCCGTGTTTTCTATTTCAACCGTGTAGCGAATCGTGTCACCGGGGGTGAGACCACTACTGTTGTCGGCATCTGTCAGCAGTGCATCCGATTTTGTGACTGTGATGATGGGGTTGGCGTTGGTGACATGTGTCAATGCAAATACGACTATAAATAAAAATCCGAGTAGGATAAAACGACGGCCGTTTCGAATAATATGTATCGAACGATTTTTGAACATGTGGTTTCTCCTTGAAAAGTTTGCCTTCACGCTGGAATATCAATCCAAGAAAGGCAGATAAAGTGCACCTTCGATTTTTTGGGATATCTAATGGGAAACGGCCGTTGCCGGTGGATGAATGTAATTATAATGCGACAACAGTGCGGTCCTAGGCTGGTAATTTTATTATACAAAAAAAATCAAGGAAGTTGGGTTCGGTTTTGGTTAGAAAATAAACATCTGTGTGGCGGTTATAAAAAAGAGCTTGGTACGCCATGTGCCAAGCCCTTTTTAGTTAACTCAATTATCTTATCAAACCCAAAGTGTTGAATAGGATATGCTTCACAATTATTTCTAACCGCGTGACGGATATAAACCTACCAGGGCAATAATGAAGTTTATGGCTAGATATGGCTGCATATTGTTGTGTGCCTGACTGCCACCAGTGGATTCTAATGCACTGTCATTCATTTGGACGAGATTGTTAGAGACGTTCGTCTGGTAGAGTTGACCATTGCGTGAGCGCCCAGGAACAACGTTATTGGTTAAAGAGCCCTGTTCGCCATTCTCACTTGAACCACGCAATCCATGCGTGTGGTTAGGCATTTGAGCTTCGCTGAGGGAGACTGTTTCACCACCGCCTCTTTGACCCAGCCGCCGAGCCGTTAAACCAGGCCCTCTGCCAGGGTGCATGGGGGCACGGCCTTGCAGGTTGGGTAATGCGGTGGTGGAACGGCCGTCGCCACCATAGGTTGTGCCAATTAATGAGAACAACGCTGTGTTTTGTGCGATTGGCAGCAGTTGTCCATTGCAAAATGCCCAGCCTCTGGGGGCAAAATTTCCGGCAAAAATACGAACTTCAGCTATAAATGGTTCTGACATGGTTCACTCCTTAGTGCCGCGACGGGTAAATCCCGACCAACGCAATAATAAAATTGATACACACAAAGGGCATCAAGTTAGTGTGGCTGCGACTGCCGCCGACTTCCGTCACTGCATTGGCTGCAAAGTTTGTGTCGGGGGTTTCTGTGGCATATGCCTGCACAACCGTTGAACTGGCGAGGAAATTCCCGTTCGGATTGGGATCAGCGCCATTATCAGCGGATCCACGGCCAGGGTGTGTATGGGAAGGTAATTGATTCACAGTTAGGGTGACTTTTTCTGAGCCACCTTTGGCGCCAAGTCTACGCGGAGCTAATCCGGGGCCAGTGCCCGCATGGATCGGAATTCGGCCACGCATATCAGGTAAGCCAAACGTGGTACGGCCGTCGCCGCCATAAATTGTGCCTAAGAGCGAAAAGAGCGCATCATTTTGACTAACAGCCAACAGTTGGCCGTCACAAAAAGCCCAACCTTGTGGAGCAAAATTGCCCGCGAACATTCTGATTTCACCTACAAATGGTTCTGACATATTTGTCTCCTTAGTTACGCGAGGGGAATAATCCCTGTAAAGCTATACAGAAATTAATGGCGATATAGGGTTGCATATTTTCATGGGCTTGCCCGCCACCAACGTTGGTGACAACCCCCGCTTTCAACTGTACAGGGTTGTTGACATCCGCTCGATAGATGCCGCCACCTTCGCGTGCCAAGAGACCATTGCCAACATTTGAACTGTTGCCATCGGTAGATGATGCACGCAGGGCATGGTTGTGTTGGGGCATTTCGGCAGCACTGAGGGTATGAGTTTCTTCCCCTCCTTTTTGCCCCTCGCGGTGGTCGAAGCCGTTGCTGCCACCCGTATGAATGGGTACACGCCCGCGTAAATCGGGTAATGCGAAAGAGGTACGGCCGTCGCCCCCATACGTTGTGCCTAACAGCGAATACAATGATTGATTTTGCATGATGGGCAAGATTTGACCATCACAAAATGCCCACCCGCGTGGCGCAAAATTGAAACCAACCATGCGAATTTCAGCTAAAAAAGGTTCACTCATTAGATGTCCTCCATATTTGAAGATTGTGATTAATAAAGTTAGGTAAACCGCAGAAACTAATCGGAAATCCCAATATGGTTGAACTGCGGTTTCCTTGAGGAATCGGCAACTGACAATCCAATTTTAATTTTGAAAACTTGTTGCCGATTACATAAACGAACAAAAAAATTTATCTCATATCAGTGGCCGGCATCACCTCCTAAGCGTTCCATTCCATTTGAATATAAGCACCGGCTTCGGCAACTGTCTGAAAGCCAAGTCGATGATAAAAACGTTGTGCGTCGTGATTAAATTGCCAAACATAAAAACGCACAGGCACGTTTTTGTCGGCTGCGTCATGCTGGAGTTGTTGTAAATAGGTTGTCCCAATCCCCAGATTGCGGTGTGTGGGTAAAAGAATGATGTCTAACAAACGTATTTCATTAGCATTTCGATCTACATATATCCGGCCGATGGGATGGCCGTCTAAAAGAATGATTTGATGTTCTGCGGTTGGGAAGGTGGTTTGGTAATGCGTTTGTTGAGCTTGGAATTGCATTTGTAGAAATTGTTCTTTTTGATTATCGTCCCAATCAACTAGCCCCATTTCCATCGCACGCATAGTTTTGTAAAGTTCATAAAGGAATTCATTATCTTCAGGTGTGACTGGTCGCGTGGTTGTGCTAACAGATTTGCTGCCGACGGCAGACGTGAAAAGATCCATGTCATTTTCTCCAAACTTTTTTTGATGGTTGCTCGTGGCTGAGTCTCCTGATCGTGCCCCCGACGTTTGCTTGACAATACTCGTTTGTCGTAATAGTAGATGTCATCAGAATCAAAGTTAATTATGATTGTTCAATGTGGTCATTATGCTGCTTTGCCGTGACTCGAGCGTGACAGATGGGAAATGTGTATTGGGTGATGTGATTATTTTGATCGCTGCGATGATCATAAATGTGGACTGCTTGCGTCCAATTGATATGGCTGATAGTTAAGTAGAGCATTTGCATGCTCCAGATTTCTGCCACAAATTTCACTAATTTATACGAATTTGGATAGTTTCAATGCTTAAAATTCGTGTAATTGGTGCAATTCGTGGCGAAAGAAGCCTATAAGAACGAGTATGCAAACGCCCTGGATAGTTAAGTGCGTTGTTATCTGATAAAAATAGCATACAATACGATAAAAGAAAAGTGTAATTTACTCATTGGCAATATTTTAATTTAAATTAGGGGAACAATGTTAGAAAAATTTACTCCGGCAACGTTTGAAGAATATCTTGGCGAAATTTTTGTGTTGACTTTTCCAGATGGACAAACATTAGATTTGCGATTGCATGAGTTAAAGCGCTATGGCAGCCGCCCAGATGCAAATAGGCCGCAAGATGTACAACGAAAAGAGTCGTTTTCAGTTGTTTTTCAGGGGGCTAACGAACAACCGCTCGCGCAGGGGATGTATGCTGTTAGTCAAGCGAATATGGGAACAATTGAGGCGTTATTTTTGGTGCCAGTGGCTCAGGACGAAAACGGCCGTTATTACGAAGCCGTGTTTAATTGATTTTATAGATTTGTCCAATCTTAGAGATTGGACAAATCTCCACCAGATCAACCGCCAGCA
>CAYGMR010000454.1:0-4830 GCA_964350725.1 uncultured Ardenticatenaceae bacterium
TGAAAAATTAATGCCATTAATTGATAGGCTTACCAACATGCCCTTTCCTTTAATCATGGTGATCAATGATGGCAGCAGCCCAGAGCATCAACACATTTTCAGAGAAATTGAAAAACGGCCGAATTGCAAGGTGATCCATCACGAAAGTAATAAAGGCAAAGGCGCAGCATTAAAAACAGGCATAAAGGCCATTCTTGCAGAAGATAGTAATTTGTTGGGATGTATTACGGTTGATGCCGATGGCCAACATTTGCCTGAAGACATTTATCATGTCGCTGAAGTATTTGAAAAAGACAGTCAATATCTTGTGCTTGGCTGTCGGGATTTCAGCAGCAAAGATGTCCCGCCCAAAAACAAAATGGGAAATGTCATCACGAGAACCATCTACAAGCTTTTTACAAGTAAAAGTGTAACGGATACGCAAACAGGACTGCGAGCGATTCCCTTAAGCATGATGAAACTGTTTCAGGATTTACCTGGAGACCATTATGAATTTGAGATGAATATGCTCTTTCAGGCGGCCAAAGAAAATATGCCGATGAAAGAAGTCGCCATTCAAACTGTTTATATTGACCAAAACCGCACCTCTCATTTCAAGCCTTTCATGGATTCAATACGGATTTATAAAGAGATCATCAAGTTTGGTTTGTCGTCAATCGTTTGCGCTGTCGTTGATATTGGATTGTTTACGTTGATCTTTAACTTGCTCTCTGCAAGTGCAATTTCATGGGCCTTGTTTGCGGCAACCAGCATTGCCCGGCTTGTTTCTGCAACCATCAATTTTATACTCAATAAGAAGGTTGTTTTTGAGAATAAAGGCTCAATCTCTACACAAGCAGCCGAATATTATTTGCTTAGCGTTGTTCAAATGCTCTTGAGCTGGCTAATTCTTCAAGGGTTAATCCTACTGAATGATGAACATGTTGTGCTTTTGAAAATTGTGACAGATATTTTCCTGTTTTTTGTCAGTTACTTTATACAACGCACAGTCATCTTTGGAAGACATAGATATCATGAAAAAATCGCTTAACTATTTAGGAAAAAGGTTTGGATGGACAACCATTTTAATCATTATCATGACATTATCATCAGCATACACATTACTTGATGCTTTTGTTATACCCAAATCCTATGTCGTGGTGGCACAAGCTCAAACTGAAAATTTAACAGTTGAACTGGATGAGGCTGAAATACAGGAAAATATTGGTTTGACCGAGTTGAATATTGTTAAACCTGTAGAGCCTGAATTTCAAGAAAATGCTGGTTTGACTGAGTTGAATATTGTCGAACTTGTAGAGCCTGAATTTCAGGAAAATGCCGATTTGATTGAGTGGAACCGTATCGATGAAGTTGAAACAACTTCAGTAAACACATCGGCGAGTGAAGTCCAAACAACCGAAGTAATCATAACTGATCATTCTTATGTTGATGAGCATATCAACATCAGCATTGAAACGATTGAAGAAAACGGGGTTGTGTATTATGTGGCAGATATCCAGCTTTCTGATGTAGGCTACTTAAAAACAGCGTTTGCAAATAACATATTTGGCAGAAATGTTACCCAAACCACCTCTGAAATGGCCGAGGCCAATAACGCGATTATTGCCATTAACGGCGATTATTATGGATTCAGGGATACAGGGCTCATTATTCGCAACGGGGTGTTATACAGAGATGTTCCTGACAATTCATTGAGTGATCAATCTTTGACGATTGATAATGAAGGGGATTTTGGGATTGTTGACAATAATCAAGCCTCGGGAACACAATTAGTTGAAGAGGGTATCCTGCAGAGCTTTTCCTTTGGCCCAACGCTGGTAGTAGATGGCCAGGTTATGGCCACAAATGACACGACAGTTTCTCAAGATGAGAACCCTCGGACAGCTATCGGTCAAATTTCTCCACTGCACTATATTTTTATTGTTGTAGACGGCCGTTCTGATGAAAGTGATGGCATGACCCTGCAACAATTGGCGCAACTGTTTGTCGACCGTGGCGCAGAAGTCGCCTACAACCTGGATGGGGGCGGGTCATCGGCTATGTGGTTCAATGGCAATTTAATCAATAACCCCACGAGTGGACGCAGAGATGGTGAGAGAGACATTAGCGATATTATCTATATTGGGTATTAGCACAGTGTTAACGAGGTAATTTGAACTGGCATTCCCGCGAAGGTGAGAATGCACAAGATGGATGCCTGCCTGCGCAGGCATGACCCTGTGAGACAACATATTTACCAGAGTAGTAGGCAAGATTTATGATGAAATTAAATAAAACGATCATCACTTATTCTCTTTTTGCAATTGGCATTTATCTTTTTGCAAAAATTTATACACTTTTTGGTCATGGGGTTACTTCACCCTGGATGTCAAATGCTTATCTTTATGTATTAGGGTTAGGCGTGTTCGTATTTATTCTCTTGAAGCTAACGATCCCTGAAATTGTGCAGCAAAAAGGTTTCCACTTTATTTATCGAATCTACAATTCAGGGGTTGCTATCTTGATAAACGGTATGCTGCTGCGTGGAATTCTGGAAATTGCCGGTGGTTCATCGGCCTATGTTTCATGGTTTTTCATTGTTGGATGGGGACTAATTGCGATTGGTGTGGTTCTGTTCTTTCTCCTCTACAGGAAGTTCAAGGTTGGGTTAAGGATGGCTTGATTCTCAGGCAAACTCATAAAACGGGCAAAGGCAACCGCATTATCGAGTAAGGCTTCGCTGTTTGCATTCACCATAATCCCATCGACTTGCAAGATAGGACTGCTAGGCCCTGCTGGGCCGCTGGGCAGCGCCGTTACCCCGAATTGCGATTCATCCAGAGATTGTCGCAATGTTGGCAAAGTGCCTGGCCCTGCCACCAGAAATGCGGCCTCTCCTTGAGCAAAGGCATGGGCAGTGCCCAATGGCGGTCTGGGTTGACTTTAATCAACAGTTCTTCCAGGCTGGTGGGGGGGTGTGTCCACCAGCTCTTTGTTGTACAACAAAGCCAGAACTGATACCGATTGGGGAATACCATATAGACGGTTACGATAACGCATAGAAACGGCCGTTTCTGGAATCAATGGCTCCAAATCCTCAGACCGGACATAATCACTCAGGTCGGCAATCAACCCTTTCTTTGCCAATTGAGACGTCCAATGACTGGATTCCAGCAGAATATCAGGACCATCGCCAGCCTCAGCTTCTGCCACGTACTGTTCGATAATGTCGTCTGAATTTTTTTGTATGATGTCTAAACGTGTGCCACCACATAATGGCTCATAGTTGGCTGCAATTTCGGCCAATGTCGCTGCTTCTGCCTCTGGCAAAGCGTGCCAAAGTGTGAGGGGTTCGTTTGTTTTACGCTCCGTACAACACCTCGGTTAACCCTTACTTCATAACCTTTCGACGTAAATGTAATAAGCCCCTATCGTCATCTCATCTTCATCTGTGAGAAATGTGTGCAACAGCGTTTCTCCAGCTTGAAGTTCCACCACAAATTCGATGCACGTATCAGTTTCATCTATGGATTTCTCTGCTACAACATCGGCGATTTGGATTTTTGCCCACTTTAAGGAAAGCGTCTTTCCGCCCCCATAACCATGTTCAATGTCAGTATAATCAACCTGGTTTCCTGCGATTCCCTCCCGAAGCGCCAAATTAGCTTCGCGTGGCCAGCGGCGCAGTTCAAACCGGTATTGGCCTGTTTGTGCCACATCAATTTCCCAATATCCGTTTCCTTCCATACCAGCACGGATCAGGGATTGATTCCAAGGGCTGCTAGAATCTTCGTTGCGCCAATCGTGGGCGGTTAATAGGGTTGTGGTTTTTACCCCAATGGGGATCGGAATGGTGCCATCAAATTGTTGGGACACTTTTTGCCACCAATATTCGTAATCGTCTCGTAATGTGGCGACCACATCAGGATGCTTATGGGCGATGTCATGACGTTGTTCGGGATCAGCCTGAATGTCGTAAAGTTCTTCACTGTTAATGAGTCGCCAGCGCTGGGTCATGGTGGCACTTTGGCGCCATTTGATAGGTGTTGTCACCCGTTGCGAGTCGGTTACGAGGGTGCGATCTGGCCAAGAAACGGCCGTATCCGCCAACAAAGGTAGTAAACTCAACCCATCAAACGGCCGTCCCTCATCTGGTATCCCACACAGTTCCAACAAAGTAGGCATAAAGTCAACATTCGCCGTCAATTCAGGTACATCCCGCCCCCGATTTAGCCCCCCATTGGGCCAATGGAGGAAAAAAGGAACCCGATGCCCCCCATCATAAGCCGAGCCCTTTTTGCCCCGCATTCTGGCATTGTAACCACCGACAACAAACTCATTTCCGTCTTGCGTCACCCCTTCATCGGTGCCGTTGTCGGTCATGAAGATGAGAATTGTATTCTCGGCTAAACCCAACGTTTCAAGCTGTTGACGCAATAGTCCCACATGCGCATCAATGCAGCTAATCATCCCGTAAAAATTGGCTCGATCCTGATGCTCAACCTGCTCCACATAGGGAGCGCTAAAGCGGTCATCAACGATAAAGGGAGCATGTGGCGCATTGGTAGTGATGAAACATAAAAATGATTCATCTTGATGCCTTTCAATAAAGCGCATCCCTTCCCGGAACCAAATGTCGGTACAGTATCCGCTAAATGGCGTCCATTTTCCATCAACCGCATAATGATCATCGTTGTAATTGTTGCCCCAATAATCCGGCGTTTGGCCAACACCGCCACCCCCATGCGTCACAACCTCTTGAAACCCTCGATCTTGTGGTCGATAGGGGTAATTATCACCCAAATGCCATTTGCCCAAAGCAATGGTCCGGTAACCTTCGGCATGAAGGTA
>CAYGMR010000455.1:0-4822 GCA_964350725.1 uncultured Ardenticatenaceae bacterium
CAAACGGAGGCAAATCCTTAATTTCACCACGCGAAACGCCATGCGCATCCAAAACTGCAAGCGCACGTTCCAGTTCGGCACGATCTTCAACGGCTAGACTTACATGATCCAGGCCAATACGGTTTTCATTAAAGACATCATCCGAAATTGCTCGCGCAGGATCAGGCGGTGGGGTTATAACCAACATCGTACTGCCGTTATGCATAATCGCACGCGGGCCAAATTCAGCCACTTTTTGAAAGCCTAAGACCGTTTCGTAAAACGCCTGTGAACGCGCCACATCAGTAACTGTCAAGACGAGATGATGAATCACACCAGCTTTAATTGGTTCAGACATTTGTTTACCTCCAAATGTGGATAAAGCTATTCCCAATAATAAATGATCCTTTTGATCTTATAGGGGAATAGATTAGCCAATGCCAAAACGACCTATCTCGCGGATCATAATTTCTTTGCATTGGCCTAAGTCCTGTCAAAATTTGCTTTTGCTAGGGCTAGAGAGACGGAAATATAGTACTATATTATATCTATTTTCTACTCGTTAAACAAGCCCCATTTCAGATATAATGATGACCTTATCGTTCAATACAACAGTCACAATTGGAGTAGAAAAATGAGTGAAATGACCGGTGGAGAATTATTGCTCAAATGCCTCAAGCAAGAAGGAGTGAGCACGCTTTTTGGTATCCTGGATGGCAGTTTTAACACATTCTTGGCCAAGTTAGACGAATACGAAATGCGTTTCTTGAATGCACGCCATGAAGCGGCCGCAGCCAACATTGCCGAAGGATACGCACGCATCAAAGGAGAACCAGCGGTTGTCATCTGCGGTATTGGGCCAGGCGCGGCCAATATGAGTTCCGGCATTATCACTGCCTATGCAGAAGGCACACCCTTAATCGCCATTAGCGGACAGCGGCGCCGTAATATCATCTATCCAGACCGCGGGGGCTCTTTCCAAAATGTTGATTTGGTGGGTCTTTTCAAGCCCGTCACCAAATGGAGCGAGGGTTTACGCGACTGGCGGCGCATGCCAGAACTGATTCAAAAAGCGTATCGCGTGGCGACATCGGGTCGTCCCGGACCGGTTTATCTGGAAATACCGGAAGATGTGATGCGCAGTGTTGGCGATCCGGAAACAGTCAATGTATGGGCGAAAGAACAATACCGCATGACCAATGCAGGGGCAGGTGATCCTGATTTAATTGAAAAAGCTGCAGAGATGTTAGCGGGAGCACAACGGCCGTTTCTACATGCCGGTGTGGGTGTCTCGTGGGCAGCAGCGTGGGATGAATTTGTGGAACTGGGTGATTATCTCAGTGCCGGCTTCAGCGCCAGTCTCGCCGCACGGGGCGTCGTACCTGAAGATCATCCACGTTATTTCCACGCCCTCAACCGCGACACACTCGAAGAAGCCCGCAGTCAAGCCGATGTCGTTCTGGCCGTGGGTGGCCGCATGGGTGAACTCGACAATTGGGGCAAAGAGCCATCATGGAGCCATCCAGACAAACAAATTGTGATCCACATCGATTCTGATCCCACCTCGATTGGATTGAATCGACCTGTGACTTTGGGTATTTTAGGAGATGCAAAAGCAGTTTTGGGCAAACTGCTGCCAGCGGTCAAAGCACGCACATCTCAAAAAGAGGAAAGCGAGAACTGGGCACACTATCGCGAGATGACGGCCGTTTATGAAAAGGAACGCGATGCCAGTTTAGAGACGGGCATGGGCCAAATCAACTCCGGCCAAATGATCAAAGTCGTGCGTGATTTCTTCCCGCGCAACGCCATCACAGCGATGGACGGCGGCAATACCAGTCTGTGGACGGCCAGCTTTAACCCCATCTACGAACCACGCAGCTATCTATACACGGCTAAATTCGGCCACCTAGGCACGGGTCTCCCGTATGCCATTGGCGGCAAATTAGCCGATCCCGATCGACCCGTTTACCTGATCAGCGGCGATGGCGCGATGGGCTTCAACATTCAGGAACTAGAAACCGCCTATCGTTATAACATCCCCATTATCGTAATTGTGGCGTGCGACGCCGGCTGGGGCATGGAACGCTCCTCACAAGCGTTTGCGCAGTTGGATGGCATGGTTGAAACCGAACTTTCACCCGACACACGCTATGACGTAATCGCCCAAGGCTTCGGCTGTTACGGCGAGAAAGTCGACGATCTCGAAGAGTTGAAACCGGCGCTCGAACGCGCCGTTGCATCCGGCAAACCAGCCCTGATTCAAGTGATGGTCGATCAATTCGCCAATCTGCTGCCACCCGGCGCCATGACATTTGGCTCGATGGTTTATCGTGGTGAAGATTAAAATATACACAACAAAATGACAGTTACACGGAGCTTTCGGAGAAGTCACGGAGTTTCACAGAGGTTTTGGAGAGTTGTTGGTGAGTGGAAAACACGTTTGTGCACAAAACTATTTCTCCATTTCCTCTCCGTGTAACACCGTTTGTACTCCGTGTCACTTTCTGGGAATGGTGTTTTATATGTATAACTTAAAAGATAAAGTTGCGATTGTAACTGGCGCTGGACGGCAAAATGGGATTGGGGCGGCGATTGCGGAAGAATTGGCTAAAAGCGGGGCACATGTGGTTGTGGCTGATATTTGTGCATCGGTGTCGGATTTGCCGCATGCGGGCAATCCAGGTTGGCAAGAGTTAACGGCCGTTGCCGACCACCTCACTTCCTACAACATCCAAGCCATCCCCCTAAAAGTTGATGTCACAAATTCAGCATCGATTGAAAAGATGATCGCTGAAGTCAAAGAAAAGTTTGGTCGTCTGGATATTTTGGTCAACAATGCGGGTGCGGCCGTTGGCCCTGCGCCGGTGTTGTGGATGGCTGAAGAGGCCTGGCGGCGCACCTTGGAAATCAACGCCACCGGCACCTTTTTAACCTGCAAACACGCCCTGCCCTTGATGATCGAAGGCGAGAAATGGGGGCGCATCATCAATATTTCTTCGCTGGCCGCCACCAAACCCAAACCGAATGTGTCAGCCTATGCCGCCAGCAAAGCGGCCGTCGTCGCCTTGACACAATCGTTATCACAGGAAGTCGCGCAGCATGGCATTACAGTCAATGCGATCTTGCCGGGTGATGTCGATACCGACATGAAGCAGTGGGGTTTGCAGTTGGAAGCGTGGGCTGGTGGGGTTGAGAAAGAGGTGGTGGTGGCAACGGCCGTTAACAAAATTCCCCTCGGCCGCCTAGCCACACCCGCCGATGTCGCGCAATCCGCCGCATTTCTAGCCTCCGATCAAGCCGCCTTCATCACCGGCCAAATCATGCAAATCACGGGTGGACGTGAATTGACATAAACATATTTTGTAAACACAGCTAGGGAAAACACTGTTTTTTATCCGTGTTTTTCCTAGCCGTGTCAAAACCAACTACAATGGCGTCACACCCCCATAAGTGATACCGGTCAGGTAGGCAATATCTCGTTTCCAGGTGGTCAAATCATCACGGCAAAATTGGTTCAAATGATCATGTCCGCAGGCTCGTGCCAATACTTGCATCAAATGCACAGTGGCTTCTAAAAACGTTTGTAGATTTTGCGCCGATTTGCGCACCACCAACCGGGCGCGTAAATCTTGTTTTTGCGTCGCAATGCCGACGGGACAATTGTTCGTATGGCAGGCACGCATCGCCAGACAACCAATTGCTTGCATCGCTGAATTGGCAATGGCAACCCCGTCCGCGCCCAAGGCCAACGCCTTCACAAAATCTGATTCGGTGCGCAAACCACCAGTGATAATTAAGGTCACGTCACGGCCAATGCCACGCTTGTCTAGATGCTGCCGTGCCCGTGCCAAAGCGACCATCGTGGGTACAGAAATGTTATTTTTAAATACATTCGGCGCTGCGCCGGTGCCACCGCCACGGCCGTCTAGAATGATGTAATCGATACCCACAGCCAGTGCAAAATCAATATCCGCCTCAATATGCTGTGCCGACAGTTTAAACCCAATCGGAATGCCACCAGATGCGGCCCGCACATCGGCAGCAACTTGTTGAAAATCTTCAACAGTTTTCAAGTCAGGGAATGCTGCTGGGCTCACGGCGTCGTGACCTTCTTCGAGACCACGAACTTTAGCGATTTTGCCTTTTACTTTTTCGCCGGGCAGATGGCCGCCCGTGCCAGTTTTGGCGCCTTGCCCACCCTTGAAATGAAACGCTTGTACATCGCGTACTTTTTCCAAATCCCAACCAAAACGGCCGCTGGCTAATTCATAAAAGTAACGCGAGTTAGCCGCTTTTTCTTCAGGCAGCATGCCGCCTTCACCAGAGCAAATGCCTGTACCGGCCAGCTCTGCTCCCATGGCCAACGCGATTTTGGCTTCCTCGCTGAGTGCGCCGTAACTCATGTCACTGACAAAAATCGGGATGTCAAGTTCCAACGGCTTTTTGGCATTGGGTCCAATAATCAATTTTGTAGCGACAGGATCATCATCGAACAACGGCCGTTGCGCCAACTGTGCCGTCAAAAGCTGAATATCTTCCCAACGCGGCAGCTCGGTCAAGGGCACGCCCATCGCCGACACTGCGCCATGATGGCCCGGCAAGCCGTTTTTTGCCAATTTGCGGATATATTTGTTGTAGGGTTCTTCCGGCGCACCATGCAAATCTGCATACAAACCCAAATAGCTGTCACGGTCATACGCTTGTGGATTTTCTTTTTCCCAGGCCGCGATCTCAGCCGCATCCACGTAGACGGCATCTGCTGCTGCATCAATGCTGGCATTGAATTTGTGCAGCACTTCGTCTGAATTGTAGGAGCTGACACCACTGCGGAATTGGTAAT
>CAYGMR010000456.1:0-4818 GCA_964350725.1 uncultured Ardenticatenaceae bacterium
AAACATGGCGAAGGTAACGGCCGCTACCAAAATCAACAGTTGTGAAATCAGTAACTCGCTCAGGGAGACACCCCCTAAGAGGAAAGCAATACTTTGTAAAGGAATGGAGGCAAAGATGAGCAGAAAGACATAACTGAGGGCTGAGGTGAGTTTGCCCAGGACGAGTGCACGCGGTGTCAGCAAAGTCGTGCGCAATAAATCGTAGGTTTGACGTTCTTTTTCACCGCTGATCGCACCAGCAGTTGAGGCTGGTCCAACGAATAATACCAGAAAGACCTGCACAGCGAGAACGGCCGTAAACACCGCTTTCCCCGCATCAGATGCATTTGAATTATACGGGGTGCTGGATTCACCATAAGCGAGATAGACCAGAGCAATCAGGCTGCTCATGGCCAGTAGATAGACGGTCAGGATCACAAAGGCTCGCCGCCCACGCATGCGACTACGTAATTCCTTGGTGGTGACGGGATTTTGGGTGAGGGCGCTAAACGGCCGTTTGCTGCTCTCGATTCGTTCTACCATAGGTTTTATTTTACACTGATAAAGGGTGTCCACAAATAAGCTTAGAAAATGTTCGTTGTTAACCGGGCATTTTGACGCATGATGGGAGAAAAGTGACCAAAATTTCTAACCTAATCCTGGCTAAGTTGTTTGGCACGCTGCCATAACAGTCCCAGCAAAATAAATAGCGCTAAAATATAGACGAACATCGGGCCGCTTATGCTCCAAATGATGGGGTGGTCTGCTTCGAAGGCAAGGGCGAGCATTGACCAAAGGGCACTGCTGTTAAATATTTTCATGAGGAATACGGCCGTATATGCTGTAATCAACGCTGTCATCGCCGAGGTTAACCACAAGGATGCAACCATGCCCGCAAAACCGGCAAACAAACTCTCGAGCCAGGGTCGCAGAAAGGTCGCCAATCCCAATGGCACGCCCCACAAAACGAGAGTCTCACCAGCAATAGTGACACTAAACGCCATCACAAGCCCTTGCAGCAAACTTAAAATCAATAAGATAGGCCAGATACGTAAACGCGCTAACCCGCCAAATAGTTTGGCCAATAAGATCGAGCGCGTTGATTGCGGGGTGACGCGCAAAATATCCCAGGTGCCATGGCCGCGTTCCATACTAATCAGAGGTGCTGTCACGACGGGAGCCATTAGCGTGCCGTATAAAGAAACAATTGTGATTAAGATGCTGGGGATGCAAATCAGACAATAAACCGCCAATAAATCTTCATTATCGGCAAACAGAGAGGGGTTCGCTGCACCGCCACAAAACCCAAGGAAAATAGCACCCAGAATTAAAAGGGGCGAATAACGCATCAGGGTTGCGTAATAGGGGTTTGCTTGCCCCCATTCACCTTTTTCGCGGCGATAGATGGGATTGTTAGGCAAGGCACGCAGCCAGGCGAAAAGTGTGATAAGAAAATCTCCGGTCGATCGTTTTTGCCACGAATTAAAACGGCCTAAATTCGTGAAATCCGTGTAATTCGTGGCAGAAATTTGGAATACGCAAAGGCTCTGTTCAACATCGCCATTTTGCTTCAATCAATTGTCAACGGTGATGAAACTTTGCATTTCAGCGAATTTTCCTTCGCCAATGCCAGGTACTTGCATAATATCCTCGATGGTCGTGAAAGGACCATTTGCATCACGGTATTCGAGGATTTTTTCAGCAGTGCTGGGGCCAACACCGGGTAAAGATTCTAATGCAGCTGCATCGGCCGTATTAATGTTGATGCTATCATTTGATACGGCCGTGTCTAAGATTGTATCGCTTTCGCCCGATCGCGGCACGACTACAATGGGTGGTTCGTCAGGCGCTTCTGCGAATGTAGGCACATACACCTGCATGCCATCACCTAAAGGTTGGGCCAGATTGATAACAGCTGTATTTGCGTCAGCTGCAAAGCCGCCAGCCGCTTCAATGGCTGCTTCTACACGGCTGTCAGGGGGCAAAGTATAAGTATTTTCTACCATGACGGCACCATTTACAAATACTTTGATTGGCCCAGGGGTTGCTGTTGGTTCAGGGGTGGGTGTTGGCTCTGGTGGCACAATTTTGATGGGTGCTGGCCGTGTGCGCTGCATTAGAGTTAAAGCGGCAAGCGTCCCGGTAATGGTTAAAACGATGACAATCGCATA
Source organism: uncultured Ardenticatenaceae bacterium (assembly GCA_964350725.1). GTDB lineage: Bacteria > Chloroflexota > Anaerolineae > Promineifilales > Promineifilaceae > JAACFF01. Next base: position 2,151 of record CAYGMR010000456.1, read on the forward strand.
GCCAAATAGTTGTTTGCTGTCAATTTTCATGTTTGCCCCTCCAATAATGTTTGCTTGCATGCTGACTGTGAAACCACAGACAGTATGCAAACACGATTATTTGATTTTATATCACGAGCACGCTAGTTAAGTTTAACTGCGAATATCGCGCAAGGCACGGAGAAAAACGATTATTTTTTATCCTTTTATAACGGCCAATGGCACAATGCGGGCTACTTTTTTGGCAATGCCAGCACCATGGACGACTTCGATGACGCGATCAACATCTTTGTAGGCACTAGGTGCTTCTTCAGCGAGTCCACGCAAACTGCCAGCACGAATACGGATGCCTTCGGCTTCTAACTCTTGGCGCAAGTCGCTGCCATCGACTGTGCGCTTGGCTTGGGCACGGCTCATGGTGCGACCAGCGCCGTGACAAGTGGAACCAAAGCTTTGCTGCATTGATTTTTCTGTGCCGACTAAAATCCAACTGGCTGTACCCATCGAGCCCGGCACTAGCACCGGTTGGCCGATGTCGCGATAGTTGGCGGGAATTTCTGGTGAACCAGGGCCAAAGGCACGCGTGGCCCCTTTACGATGCACACATAATTGTACGGAACGGCCGTTGACTTCATGCGTCTCGATTTTGGCCATATTATGGGCGATGTCATAAATCTGATAAACATGGTGGTTGTGGACTTGCCCCGCCAAAACATTCTCAAAACTTTGCCGAGTGAGATAGGTGAGCACCTGCCGGTTGACAAATGCATAATTGGCGGCGGCACTCATCGCGGCTAAATAATCTTGGCCTTCTGGGCTGCTCAAAGGCGCACAAACCAATTCCCGATCTGGTAACTTAATGTGGTACTTATGCACAACGCGCTGGAATTGTTTGACGTAATCCGAACAGATTTGATGCCCAAACCCGCGCGAACCACAATGAATTTGCGCCACAACCCGCCCTGGTGCAAGCCCCATACGTTCGGCAGCTTTGGCATCAAAAACCTCTTCAACCATGTCTAACTCAATAAAATGATTACCCGAACCAAGTGACCCAATTTGGTCTTGACCCCGTTTTAAGGCACGTTCACTCACCTTGCTGGCATCGGCTCCGGGAATACGGCCGTTTTCCTCCGTATATTCCAGATCATTTTCAGTCGCGTAGCCATTCTTGACTGCCCAACGGCTGCCCTGTTCGACGAGGCGAATAAGTTCGCTTCGCTTCAAGCGAATTTTGCCACCGCGCCCGACACCATGTGGGCAGTTGCGCTGCAATTCTGTGGCTAGGTTGTCTAAATAGGGGGTGATCTCTTCGACATCCAAATGGGTGCCTAGCAAACGCACGCCGCAGTTGATGTCATACCCAACGCCTCCAGGAGAGATTACCCCATCCGGCAGTTCTGTAGCTACCACACCGCCAATCGGAAAACCATACCCCTGGTGGATGTCGGGCATTGCCAGTGCATGTTTGACTGCACCGGGCAAGGTAGCGGTGTTGACCAATTGATCCAGGCTTTTGTCGCCCAAAGCTCCTGCCAACAGTTCGCCATCGGCATAAAAGCGAGCTGGCACAACCATATCTGCACGGAATGTTTGTGGGATTTCGTAGACATATGGAGAAATGCGCTGAAAATCTTTACTTTGCATCGTTTTACCCCTGTCTATACGTCAAATACAATGGTGGTTTCTAAGCCAACGGCCGTTTCTATAATCGCCAAATTATGATAGGTCACAGCTTTGATATCTTTGTCGATTTGGGTCACTTTGCCACCGGTTACAGTTGCATTTAATGTTGTATCAGAGATGGTGTGCATATCGAATTGGCGAAAAATCAGATAGTCACTTTCGGCACAATACAGCAATTCGCTTAACCATTCGACGAGTAAATCTTCACGGTCAAAGGCTTGTAGGTTTAGATCATGGGTGGTTTGAAGGGGAACGGCCGTTAAATCACCCACCATCAAAAACCCCATACCCAGTGCTGCCTGTTGAAACAACGTACCCAAATCTGAACCCCAAACGCGCAACGCCCAATCGGCCGTATGCTCAACAATTTCAAACCCTGACGCGCTCATAAGCAAATTGTACCATGAAAATTAGTTGAAAAGTGCAAACCGCTTAAGAATCACCCCTAAATATCCGTACCACCTTTGCGGTTTTTTCTTTTTGTCATGAATCCGTGGCCAAAAACTTCGATTATGTGCGTGCAATCATAATGATCTGTTCATTTCCCTATCCATTGCAGCCTTAACCAAATTGCCCAGAAATTCAACTTATAGTATCTTTAGCTAACTGGCTAAAATGCTGACAAGCTGAACGCTTCTAAAAAGGAAACCAACATGAGCGAAGAACCAAAAACAGAACAACCTACCCCGAAACCGCCACAAAAAAAGGTCAATATTGATCTCCCCAAAGATTTGAAAGCCGCCTACGCCAATGTTGCTTTTATCACCCATTCGCCTGCAGAAATGGTCATTGACTTTGCCCAACTGTTGCCGCGTTCATCGCGTGGCACTGTGCAAGCACGCATCATCATGACCCCCATGCACGCCAAAATGTTACACATGGCCCTGGCACAAAACATCGCCAAATACGAACAACAATTCGGCGAAATCCGACTACCGCAGCGCGGCTCAGCCCTGGCCAATAGTTTCTTCCGCTTCCCGCAAGATGATTCAGGTGATGATGA
>CAYGMR010000457.1:0-4808 GCA_964350725.1 uncultured Ardenticatenaceae bacterium
GGTCTTGTGGCCATGCTTGGCGTACGAAGGGAAATGTGCTTGCCAGAAGTGCAATCAACGTAATGAGGAAAGGGATGCCGCCCCAAGGAGAAATGAGGGTGGCAACGGCCGTTATACCCAACAAAGCCATGAGTGCTATCTGAAACTTCATAACTTGTGGCGTGTGCGAATCTTGCATCATACGCCCAGGAAAACGCCGCAGCGTCTGTGCTTTCCAATACCCAATCGTGAACTTCTTACGAAAGTAGCGCCATAACGTGTTGCTATGATAATGGTAGACAAGTGCTTCTGGTTGAAAAACCATTTCATAACCACGTGTGGCCAAGCGAAAAGATAACTCCTGATCTTCAAGATAGGTGAAATCTTCATCAAAGCCATCATTAGCCATTAAAACAGAACGACGATACCCCGCTGAATACGTGTCGATAAAATCGATACGCGTTTGTTTGTGCAGCAAATCATACTTATCTTCATATTCAATTTGCACAAAACGAGCCACAACTTCTTTTTGTTTGGTCGCGTAAATTCCCTTACATCCGACAATCTCTTCTGCCTCGAAAGGTTTGATAAGGTTTTGAATCCAATCTGGGGCTGGCGTGCAGTCAGCGTCGGTGAAACAAATTAAACGGCCTTTTGCTTTAGCAATGCCGCTGTTACGAGAAGCGGCCGCACCACGCCTGCTTTCATGCAGAATAACGTCTGCACCGGCCGCCGCCGCCAATGCGCCAGTATCGTCGGCAGAGGCGTCATCTACGACAATGATTTCGTAAGGAACATCAACTTTTTGGGTATTGAGCGCCTGCACACATTCCGTTATTGTCGTGGCTGCATTATAAGCAGGTACGATGACCGACACCTGCAAATTCTTGATTTGTGGATTGTCCACTTTAGCACCTTATCATCAGGGTTCTTGTATTCTGAACAAGATTTTTCAATTCCAGGGAATTTGGCTGATCTGATTCTTGTAATTCGTGGCAAATCTTTTTTGGTTTGGCCAATTCATTATTGGCGATTGAATACACGTTTTTCATTGGACTTGTTGCATGGCGTTTGTTTTATCCAGGCGCCAATTTGTACGCCAGGCTGCGATAATTCCTAAAAATATTTGTGGTAGTACAACCACAATATGAAACATAATTGCATACCCTATAATGGCAGCATCAGCGTCTACGTCAAGACTATAAAGCGTGAAAACCACGGCCCCGTTCAGAACGCCAATTTTTCCTGGTGTCGAAGGGGGCACAACCGCAATACTGGCAACGATATGGACCAAAGTTGCTTCTTCGATCCCTAATTGCAAACCAAATGCTGGGAAGAGGACATATGGCAAAAGCACAGAAAGCACTGCGATCAGGATCGTTTGTCCAACAATAATCAAGGTAAGCCGTCGGCTGCGTAGTGAAGAAAGACCACCCAAGCCTGTGATGGCAATTTGTATGAGCCTGCGCAGTAGATTTAGCGGGGCTTTTGACTGCAAGTGACCAAGGATAATTGTTAGCCGCTCAGTTTGGTACGCCATCAGATATAAAATAATTAAAAAGGCGAAAGCGGAAATCCCAATGAAGATGCCAGAATTGTCTAGATACTCGGGCAAAATGACGAATGGTAAGACGAGGGCGATAGTGAGCCCAAAAAAAATTAAGTCGAGGGTTTTTTCAACGATTAAAGTGCCCAGGGAACGCGACATCTTAATGTTTGTTTGTTGGTTTAAGGCGTAGATGCGCGCCACTTCCCCCAAGCGAAAAAATGGAACGATATAATTGACATATTGTCCGAGTGAGGTGGCCCAAAATGAGGCCATGAAACTGGGGGTTGCATCTGGCTTGTATAATAAATATTGCCAGCGCCACGCTTTTATCCCGATGGTTACAACGGATATGAATACGCCTAAGGCAATGTAAACAGGATCTGCATAGGCAAGGGCTTCTGCAATTTCTCTAAGCTCGATTTTTTGCGCCAGATACCAGAGTCCAAGACCAATTAATGCCAGGGCCAAAAGTAGATTAAGCCACGGCAGCCATTTCTTGAAGGCAGATTTGTTTGGTGACAACTTTCTGTTTTCGGCGAGCATATTATCCCCCACAATATTGCTCTACGGCCGTACAATGCGCGTGCTTGGATCAGCAAACAGCGAAAATGTGTCTGAAATCTCGCGCAAACCGGCGTTATTTACATCTAAAGCGAGTTTGCCTGTTTGAAAGGCATCCCCGATGCGTTCTGTCGCGGGGTCTTGAAGCCCGGTTAAAAAGGCGTTGGCAAAGGTTTCTTGGTTGCTGGATAAGGTCAGGCTGGTCGCTGCAATTAATATGACTGGGCCATTAGGCGTTGTGAGCATTGCCTCTGTCAGTGAGGTTTGTTCGGGATGTGAAAATAAGCCAGTAAGACAGGTAAGTTGCAAAACAATGGGGGGCGTGTTTGAAGCTAGATTAGGGACGGTATCTATTGTAAAGACATCATTTTTACCCCATTGGCTAATGCTGCCATGCCCAATATAAGTGGTCAACCAGGCACCGTCATTAATTTCTTGGGCTACAGAATCGGCTGCGGCGCCGTTAAATACATCGTATTGCTCTGTGGGGATGTTGGCTTGTTCTGCGAGTCGCGTGGCAGTGTTTTCAAATTGTGTTTCGGTATCATCAGTGGCAAAGATGGCACGTGCATTGGCTGTTCCTGTTTCATAAGCGAGTGTGCGTGCCACCAGGTCTTCAACTTCAGCAGTTGTGCGCACTGGCCAACGGCCAACGGCCAGGTCAGGAATCATGTCGTCATTGACATCGGCGAGCCGTGAATCGCTGACTGTTTCACCGCTGAATTGCACGGGGACTAACAGTGACGGGACGTGATTTTGGGGTAGATCGCCGAGGTTGCCAAGATAATCTGAAGTCGCGTCGCCGACAAGGAAAAGATAGCGCGGGGCTGGCTCTGCCCAATTTTCAGAAGCATAGGTAACAAAATTTTGAATGCTTACGGGAGAATTTTCACCATATCCGAATTCGTCATAAATCTCTTCGGTAGTAATGAGGGCAACGCTTAAGCCTTGTTCTTCGCGGGCTGCTTTTAGAGGTTCAAGGGCAGGTGCTAATTCTGCGGTTGTGACGATGAGCAGATCTGCCTGGTTGGATCCGGCTTGCCAATCGCTGTTCTGCATGGGGGTTATGGCAGCAGGTTGTGCAAAGCCATCAGGTGCGGATGCAATGATGTGATCATCGGTGTTCGTTTGTAAGGTGATTTGGTCTTTTTCGCTGTCCCAATTAGTGAGAATGGTGGGGTTTATAGGATCGCTGGCATTGAGGAGTAAGCTGTCTGGGTCGAATCCTGTAAGTGTGTAGTTGCCTGCCTCAGCTGTGAATTCGAGACGGCCGTCTACGGCCGTTGCCGGTGCAATGTAATCAATTTCAACCCAATCCAGTTCCATAATGTCGAGGAATGTGGCACCTGCGGGACTGTTGTCTAGAACGATATTGTTTGTGCCGCTGTTTAGCACACCTGCCGGTATGGTGAGTTCAGCTTCATGAAGAACCTGACCATCCCATTGGACGCTGCCAATATTGGTGTCATTGATGCTGACATCAAAGTCATGGTCATTTTCAACTTCTGCATTGTGTGTAAAACCCCATAGGCGCAAACGTATGGTTGCGGGCCCCGCACTTATTGCGGGAATATCAACATCTAAAGAGATCTGCTCACCTTGGACAAGTTCTTGCCAAAACCAGATTTCGCTATTTTCGTCTTCTCGAACCTCAGCTTTGTAGAGTAGGTTTTCTTCGAGGTGGATGGTTTGCGGAATGTCTTCAAATGTAGAGCCAGCACCGGGTTGGGCGGCGAAAGTCTCTGTGGTTTTACCTTCTTCGCCAGTTTTGAGAATATACGGCCGTATATTTGTGTAGCGGCTGTGTGGTGCTTGCCCATAAAAAATGAGCGTGTCATCTTCAAGTGTGAAGGGAACGGCCGTGCCGCCTTGTGACAGGTTCAATTGCTTGTAATCCCACTCTGTGATGTTTAATCCAGTTTGAGTCAACGCTTCACGCTCAACCGCATAAACACCATCTTTTTCGATTTCAATTTTAACCTGATCAACGGCCGTATTTGGCTGGGAATCATTTTTGTTGCGGCAAGCAGCGATACTTATCGCGATTGTCAGAAGTATGAGCAAACGGCCTAAGCGTATGGTGCATTGTGTCATTCGTTATGCACCTGGATTTCTTTTGCGCGTGTAAAGAAAAATCGCACCAACAATAGCTACAACAAAGACTAACAAAGCGGCGAGGAATCCACCCCATAAATAAGCACGCCCAGGCGAGTCTTGACTTTCAGTTTGGGCAGAAGGTGCTGGATATGAATTGTCGGCTGTTTGTTGGGCATTGTTTTCGCTACCTATCGCAACTGGATCATTAGCGGTTTCATTGTTGGTTTCGCTTTCGCCAATGGCATTTGGAGCAGGGTAACCCTCAGTTTGTGCGGACTCAACAGGTTCATTTTCCTGAATATCGTTAGTTGTGGTTGAGTTAGCAGCCTCTTCTTGGCCTTGTGCAACTGCGACATTAGAATCAGAGGTTATTTCACGCACTGCAGCGGTTTCTGTGGGTTTAATAGTTTCAGAAACAGCCGTTGCTTGTGTATCCTCTTGATTATTGATAACGGGCGTGGCTGTTGCCTCAGGTTGGGTTGTTGCCGTTGCTTGTATCTGTGAGGTGGTTACTGTGGGCGCAATGGTATTTGTAGGAACGGCCGTTGCGGTTGCATTGCTGCTGGCAGCAGGGGTGGCCGTTGCGGTTGGTGGTCGCGGTGTGGCGGTTGGTTGACTGGTA
>CAYGMR010000458.1:0-4801 GCA_964350725.1 uncultured Ardenticatenaceae bacterium
CGCTCTGTCAACGGGTCTGGGCCAAGGGATGGGGGTGCGGCTGGCGGACGACCGAGTTCTTGCAGTACTTTGCGGGCGATGCTGGGATGCAGTGAGGGTTCGCCACGGTGTACTTGACGAATGGCTTGGATTAAATCTTCGGGATCGGCATCTTTGAGCATGTAACCTAAGGCACCGGCTTTTATGGCGGGGAACAGTTTGTCATCAGCGGCGAAGCTGGTCAGAGCCAGGATGTGGCTGTTGGGTTGGCTGGCGGTAATCAGGCCGATAGCCTCAATGCCATCCATTTCAGGCATCATCAGGTCCATCAAAATGACATCTGGCTGCAAGGCTTCTGCTTGTGTGACGGCTTCTTTACCGTTGCTGGCCTCGCCCACAACCGTAAAATCGGGGATGCGGTCTAACAAAGCGCGGGTTCCTTTGCGGACAATGCCGTGGTCATCAACGATTAATACGCGAATGGGTGATTGGATCATATTTTTGCCTTTATAGACAGATTAACAATTTGTCCTATGTATGAACGGTGATGCGAAGTATTGTACCTTGTCCAGGCGTACTTTGGACAAGTAAGTCACCATTGATTTTTTCTACCCGTTCTTGGATGCCTCTTAGTCCCATGCCGCCACTGTGATCAACGCTTGTACCAAGCGAAGTCGAAACGGCCGTTTCAAAACCCACACCATCATCCTCTATTTCCAGGCAGACCTGAGTCTTGTCAAAGTGTAAGGAGATAGTGACCTGTTTGGCGCGGGCATGTTTGACCACGTTTGTCAGAGCCTCTTGTGCAATGCGATACAGTTCTGTTTCTAGCGGTAGCGGCAAACGTCGTTCGCCGCTCGTATAAAAATGGGCATGGACGCCCGAACGGGCTTCGACGGCCTCCAGGCGTGTTTGTAGGGCAATTACCAACCCTTCTTCTTCTAAGACAGGCGGCCGTAACTCAAAGATGAGCAGGCGCATATCGAGCATGGCTTCACGCGCCATGGCGCGCAGTTCATTCAGATTCTCAGCCACAATGTCTAATTCCCCGTCTTTTAAGGCCAGGCGGGTGGCGTCGGCGTAGAGGGTGACGCCGTAGATGGCCTGGGTGACGGAGTCGTGTAATTCACGCGCAATGCGGCTGCGTTCATCGGCAACGGCCGTTGTCTGTGCCTGTTGGTAGAGCTCTGCATTGTGCATGGCGATGGCGGCCTGGTTGGCAAAGGCCTGGGCGAGTTGGGCATCCTTTTCTGCATAGTACCCCACCTGATGATGTGCCAAACTCAACATACCCAAGACCTGGTCACGTACGATGAGCGGCACGCCCATCCAAGAGCGAATGTAGGAGAATGTCTTGTTTAATGGGGCGCCACTGGCTGATTCATACGCTTCAACGAGTGCCTCGTTCTGACGCAAATCAGCTATATAAACTGGTTGTTGTGTCTCCAGCATGGTTTGAATGGTGGCAATGCGGGCTGGTTGATAATTGACCTTTACCTTAGCCGCCAAGGCATCGGGACGGCGGCTGGCACGCATGACCATCACATCATTATGCAATATTTGAATGGCCGCGCTGCTGTAATCGACCACTTCCTTTAATTGGTCCAAAATTAGTAGGAGCAGCGGTTCTAGTTCGAGTGTCGAGGTGATGCTGCGTGACACTTCACGCAAAGTTGTCAGTTCACGGGTCCGTTCGGCCACACGTTGTGCCAACATTTGCTGCGTCATCACGCGATCCGTTACATCAGTAATAAAGCCTTCGACTGCCAAGACCGTGCCATCAGCGGCATACACGCCCTGGCCTTGTTCCCAAACCCATTTTTCTTGGTTAACGGCCGTTGTAATGCGATAGGTCAAGCTAAAAGGTGTGCCTGCTTGTAAAGCGTGCTGCACTTGGTCCCATATTTCATCGCGCTCGGCAGGATGAATCAACTGCACCCAGGTGATGGTTTTACTGTCGATCAGGTCTGCCGGTTGGTAGCCGGTTAAAGCGAGACAGCCCTCACTGACAAAGGTCATTGTCCAGTCGCGGTTGTTTCGAGCGCGATAGGCGATGCCGGGCAAATTACTCAGGATCGTTGCATTGCTCATTTGCAGGTATTGTAAGACATTTGTTTAAGGTGTCGCCAACTTTAAACCAATGATACCCGCAATAATCAAAGCAACACTCATTAAACGTGCCGCATTTGCCGGTTCATCCAGCAAGAAAATGCCCAAGATGACCGTGCCAACCGAGCCTACCCCAACCCAAACGCTATAAGCCGTGCCCAGGGGAAGCGACTTCATAGCGATACCTAACAACCAAAGGCTGATAGCCATGGCGACAATAGTCCACACGGAAGGCCAAAATCGGGTAAACCCCTCCGAAAATTTTAGACCAATCGCCCAGCCAACCTCAAATAATCCAGCCAAAACAAGAATGAGCCAAGCCATATCTTTTCCTTTTCACTTTTGGGGTCGTCCCCAATTGATATTTTCACAGTGAGGTCGTCCACACTGCGAACCGATAGATACCTAATACCTATCGGGCAAGAGGAACCGTAATTATAGCATTGTGAGGAGGGCTGGACAAAACAGCATCAACGATTCAAGACTGCGCTTAGGCCATAACTGGCTCCAGAAAACGAACCAGGTCAAATTCATCCACAAGCTGCCAGACCCACTCTGTAAGCCGTTCTGGCGTCTTCTCGACCTCGTTATCATCGTCGAGAGCCAACCCCATAAACATATCATTCTCGACACCAGCTGAATAACTAAATTCATACCCTGCGGTCGATGTATAACCTACCAACTCCGCCCCGCGCGCCATAAACTTGCGGCCCAGGATACCAAGTGCGTCACAGTAAGTTTCGGGATAGCCAAATTGATCGCCTAAACCAAAAATGGCGATCTTTTTATCTGTTAAGTCAAGATCGTCTAATTCTTGAAAATGATCATCCCAATCATCTTGCAGCTGACCTATATTCCAGGTGGGGCAGCCAATGATCAAGGTGTCGTAGGCCAGCATTTCTTCCAAGGGTGTCTCGCCAATATTGTAGATGGTGATCAGATTAGGTGCTACGGCTTCAAATTCCTCTACCATCTGGTCACCGACGCTACGGGTATAATCGGTGTTGCTTCCGTAAAATAAACCAATTGGGGTCATGTTCGTTTCTCCAAAATGTAGCCAAACGGGTTGGCTACTAATCATATATTTTATTCTAGGGAGATTTGTCAACTTTTTTATGAAATTAAATCTGTTCCCAGAGAGAAAAGTTGACAAATCTACCATTACCCTAACGCCAAATCAGCCGCCTGTACATGATTTAGATCAAGTATCGACTTCTGGCAGACTTGATCTAGATCAAGGTCAGCCGCCGCCCCTTCGCTTATGATCAGGCTATGAAACTGAAACAAGTTCAACTTAATGGGAAAAAATAATGGTTGTAGAAATATGGATGCCCCAAATTGATGAAGATCTGTGTACCGGCTGTGGTGCCTGCATTGTCACTTGTCCCACAGAAGCTTTGGCACTGGTGAGTACAACGGCCAATACTGACGTGGCCGTTCTCGCGCAGCCCGACGCCTGTAACTACTGTAGTGAGTGTGAATCCATCTGCCCCGTTGACGCGATTGCGTTGCCCTACCAAATTGTGATGGAGTCTGACTTATGACCGTGCTCTTGCAAACCTTTATCAGTGAAGAGATGATCTACGCAGCTATCAAAGAGGTGATTGACCCGGAACTGGGCATCAATATCGTTGACCTGGGTCTCATTTACAGTGTAGATATTGATGAAGACGGCCGTATTGAGATCACCATGACCCTCACTACGCCTGGCTGTCCGCTACATGCCAGCTTTGCCCAAGAAATTGAGCGCGTATTATGGCAAACCATCCCCGACTTAAAGGGCGTGCACGTGGAACTGGTCTGGGAACCAGCCTGGAATCCCATGATGATTTCGCCTGAAGGCCGCGCAGCGCTGGGCATTGATCTGTAGATGCGCGATGCACTGTCCTGATCTGGAGAAAGTTCTATGGACAATACAAAAGATGCTGTTTTTCGTGCTTTACGCAGCGTGAACTACCCCGGTTTTTCGCGTGACATCGTTTCGTTTGGGCTGGTACATGGTGTTCTGGTGGAAGGAACGACCGCGCGCATTGGCCTGGTAACGGCCGATCTGCCGCAAGATGTGCAGCAGCAAATCGCCCAAGATACGGTTCGCGCCGCCCTTGCGCTGCCCGGTGTAGACGATGTGTTGCTGCAAATTGGCAAACCAACCCCCTCAAAGAAAGTACGTACTGGCGCGCCCACACCGCAAGCGATTCCTGGTATCCAGCACGTGGTAGCCGTTGCTTCTGGCAAAGGCGGCGTGGGCAAAAGCACCATTGCCGTCAACCTGGCTGTCGCTTTGGCTCAGTCTGGGCTGCGAGTAGGATTGTTGGATGCAGATATTCATGGCCCTAACGTACCGCGCATGTTGGGTCTGAAGCAGCTACCCCCGGCCCAAAACGGCAAAATCCTGCCGGCCGAGACTTATGGTATTAAAGTGATGTCGCTGGCTTTTGCAGGAGATGATGCACCAGCTATCTGGCGCGGGCCGATGATTGACAAAGCGATCCAGCAGTTTTTGTTTGACGTGGCCTGGGGCGAATTGGATGTGCTGGTGGTGGATCTGCCACCCGGTACAGGCGATGCGCAACTTTCCTTGACGCAGCGCATTCCGGTAGATGGAGCCATCATCGTCTCTACACCGCAGTTGGTGGCTTTGGACGATGCGCGTAAAGGAATCGCCATGTTCCAAAAAGTGGGCGTACCAGTCGTGGGACTGGTAGAAAATATG
>CAYGMR010000459.1:0-2226 GCA_964350725.1 uncultured Ardenticatenaceae bacterium
ATGGACAACTTCGAACATGTTCTGGACGGCCGTACTTTGTTGACCCAAATCAATGAACGGGCAGCGCAGATTACCCTGATCGTTACCTCTCGCGAGCGGCTGCTGCTGCGCGGCGAACAGCTATTGGCACTGAATGGTTTAGAAACGGTGGAAAGTGAAGAAACTCCAACGGATTCACCGGCCGCCCAACTGTTCTTGCATATTGCGAGACGAAATGTACCGGATTTCCAGTTTCATGAAGGGGATGCAGAGCAACTAAATCGTATCTGCCATCTGGTGGAGGGCATGCCTCTGGGCCTGGAGTTGGCCGCATCGTGGGTGGGTCTGCTGCCTTTGTCAGAAATTGCTAGGGAGATCGAACAAGGTTTAACGCTTCTCGCCACCAGACACCATGACGTGCCCCAACGCCATCAAAGCATGCAGGCAATGCTAGCTGTCTCCTGGAGCAAGCTCAACCTGCAGCAGCAGCGTGCCTTCCAGGAGCTGACCGTTTTCCGCGGTGGCTTTACGCGCACGGCTGCGCTTCAGGTCGCAGGGGCAGCGCTGCCTCTGCTGGTCACCCTGGTTAACAAATCGTGGCTTGCATACGAGTGGCAACATGATCGATACACTATCCATGAATTGCTGAGACAATTTGGCGCCCGAAAGTTGCGCGAAGTGACTGCCAGAGAAAAAGCGGCCCGAGACAGACACAGCGCTTTTTTCTACGACTATCTCAAACAACAAGAATCGGATTTGTTTGGGGCGAGGCAGCAGACGGCCGTTGCGAAAGTGCATGATGAAATCGAGAACATCCACAGTGCCTGGCATTGGGCAGTGAACCAAGGCGAGGCAACGAATGGCGACTTACCTGACCGTCACACCGATTTGTTGGAGCCAGATCGGTCGATCAAGATGTTGTCCGCGCTCCTCGAGTACTATCGGGTATCCGGGTCGTTTTTCGATGCGATTGTGCTATTGAACAGTATGCTAGATCTGCTGAGCCGCCCATCGATCCAAAAACCGCGAATTGCTTTCTGGATCGCCATCGGTCTCAGTGAATTCTATGGTCATATCGGTCAATTCCAACGACCAGAAGCCTATGTGCGACAAGCGGAAACCATACTGAGCGAGCCGTTTCTGCATGACAAAAACGCGCAAGCAGAGCGAGCGGCACTTTATCGCCAACAAGGCTATCTGCACTTTAGATCTGATCCAATTGCGGCTATTGAATTGTTTCGCCAGAGTATTCAATTGTATGAAAGCTTGGGTAACGACATTGCACTGGTTCGCGTACGACATGGCTTAGCACGGGCGGCACGCAATGTAAGTGACTATGACCTGGCGCATCAAGCAGCCCAACGCAGCCTTGCGCTTTCTATCAAACTCAACAATCCTCTACTCCAAATCGAAAGCCAGCTGGTCGAGGGAAGTGTCGCTTACGCTATCGGCCAGTTTGATGAAGCGGAAGAATGGTATCAGAAAAGTTTGTTGCAGTTACGCCGTATGAAACACCCCAAGCTGTTGGAGATGGGGCTAATTCAACTTTATAGTAATCAAAAATATGCAGGGCGTTTTGAGCAAGCTCTGAAAACTTACCACGAACTGGAACGGCTAGCGGAAGAAGTTGACTGGAGCACGTTTAGATTAAAAGATGTTGAAGTTAGAATCAGAATACATTTGGGACAATATGATCGCAGCGTGCACCTGGTAGCAGAGGAGATGCGGATTGCCCGAGATGTTGGTGCCAACGACGTTGCCCCGGGCTTATACCGTTCATTTTGTATGTTAGCGTTGGAAAAAGGGGACATCACGGCAGCTAAAAGCTACGCGAAGTCTTTTGGCGACGTTGGTTTATGGCAAATGCATCCGTCCATTGATCAGATTCTGTTTGGCCTCATTGCTGCGCTTGACTCAAATTTAGAGCAGGCAAGACAGCATATTGTGTATGCATTTGGTCAAAATATGAAGCGACGACACCCTGTTATTGCCGGGGCGGGGCTTGCAGTCGCAGCTTGCGTGTGCGTGCTAGACAACCAACCAGCACGTGCCGTGTCATTGTACGCGACTGCCTGCAAGATACCGTTTGTGGCCAATTCACGCTGGTATGCAGATGTAATGGGAAAGCGAATTGAGACAATAGCGGCCGCTTTGCCGCCGGAAGAGATAATAGCCGCACAGGAACGTGGTCGAGAGTTGGATGTGTGGGCAACGGCCGTAGCACTATTGCTAGAACTAAACGGCCGT
>CAYGMR010000459.1:2326-4772 GCA_964350725.1 uncultured Ardenticatenaceae bacterium
AAACGGCCGTATCATAACAAATTAAAACAGGGGGAAATTAAAGTGTAATTACCTGGTCGGGCGGATTACCAGCCAAGGCGGTTTGTAATGTTTCGAGGCGGCGCTGATAAATATAGGTAGGGCGCTGTTTATAGATCTGTTGATAGAGTTCGAAAGCTGTTTGGGCATTTTTGGGATTTGCATTCATGCGCCATAGTTCATAATGTAGTTTGGCTTTTTCGGTTTCACTGTCGGCCGTGGCTAAAAGTTGGGACAGATGGTGCTGTGCTTGTTCTTTTTTCCCTTGTTCAAATGCCAGCCTGGTTATTAATATTTTTGCATCTAAACCTTGCTTTTTTAGATCAAGCTGAGTGGCCAAGGTGTCGGCTTCTTGGGTTAACGCTTGCGCTGCGGAGTAACGGCCGTCATCCAAAAAAATCCGTGCCAGATCGAGTATTGGCGATACCACATAATATTTGGCACCATGCTCTCGTAGTATTGGGATTGCTTGATTATAGAGTGTTTTGGCCTGCTCCTTGTCTCCTTTGCCATGTAAGGCTCCCGCCAATAAGGATTGATGTCTTGCAGCATGCCAGGCTAAGTCCAGCGCTTGCATCAGTTTGTTTGCCTCTTGGAAACAAGCCACAGCTGCATCAAAATCACCTGATTCTATGAAAATGGTGCCCCTGTTGCCGATGCTCATAGCTGTTGCTTGTCTATCCCCCATCTCACGGTACACATTCAATTCTTGTTGATTGTGGGTTAGAGCTAATTCATATTGCCCCATTTTTACATATACCAAAGCTAAATTGCCATCTGTTTGTGCTATACCAATGACACTATTTATCTCCATAAAAAATTGGCGTGCCTGCTCGACATATGTTAGTGCTAGTTTTGTATCCTCTTGTTCATAATAAAGACCAGCAAGAGAGCGGCTCAGCATTGCCAGGGCGCTTTTATTATCTAACTGTTCCTGCAAAGCCAGCGCTTGCATTAGGGTTGGTTCAGCCTGATGATAATTCCCGCGCCGCCATTGCATAATGCCCAGTTGGCCCAATGCTTGTGCCTGTGCGATTTTAGCGCCTGTCTTCTTATAATAGAGGATGGCCTCTTGTTGATAAGATTCGGCCTGATCAAATTGACCGATGTTGGGCAGCAGTTTGCCTAAAACACGCTTGGCTCTAGCGGCGCTTTCAGGCTCTCCCGCCCCGACAGTCAATGCTTCTTGGGCAGTGTAGATCGCCGCAGCGGCTTGTCCGAGTTTGTTCTGGAACTGGGCTTGCCAGGTAAGCAAATGGCTGAGTAGGGCAACGGCCACTTCGACAGTGCTCAGTGCAGGCACATCGACTGTGCTCAGTGCAGGCAGTTCGGCTGCACGCTGGACAAGGGTTGTACCGCCCACTTGCTCATCTAGCAACGATTGAACTTGCACCACGGCTGCTTGCATCATGCGCTCACCGTCTGCGGTCAAACCCGTGAAATCATAAAAACGCCCTAATCCATCCACACTCAAGCTCATCAAACGCTGCTGCTCAGGCGCTGCGGCCTGGTCAACTGCCCATAACCAGGCTTGGGTTACATTGCCCAGGTGTTCCCGTATTCGCGCGGCTGCCACCTGTGGTGTGGGCCCCAGAAAATCGGGTGCACTCTCTGCCAACAAGGTTAAATAATGCTCACAATGTTTGCGCCGGGTAGCTGTTTCAATCTCGTCGCCGTTCTCCATTTGGCGCAATTTTTCCAGCATATATTGACGCAATAATTCATGCAAGGTGTAGCGGCCGGGCATAGGGTTTTGCAACAATGATTTGTCCAAAAGTGTTGCGATATGGCTCATTGATGTATCCAGTACGGCAACGGCCGTTGCCAACATAAACGGCTCACGAAAAATAGACGCTTTAGCCATTGTCAACTGCTCAGGCGGAGTTAAGAGTTGCCATGAATAATCAAAAACTGAGCGCATACTGCGATGGCGATCAGGCATATCTTGCAAAGGTGAAGCGAGAAGATCGAGAGACCCCGCAATTGTTTCAGCAATAGCCGCCACATCCATTAGGCGCACCCAGGCGGCCGTGATTTCTAGGGCCAATGGGCTGCCTTGGGTTAAATGACAAATATGCATAATGGCTGCTAGATTGTTTGACGAAATGACAAAATCAGGCTGCACATGCCGGGCCGACTGTACGAAAAAGCGCACAGCATCGTAAGTCTGAGCTTGGTCTATTGTGGTTGTTTGTGGGGGTGGCAACGCTTGTGCTGAGCGCAGTCGAAGTGACTGTTGGGGGTAACTCAGACCAGCAAGCCGCATTTGCTGTTCAGCACGCAGATAGAGCGGTTGGCGGCTCGTTACGAGTATGGTCAGCCCAGGTGCCGCTGCCAATAGTTCGGCCACCAACGGTTCACTACCTGCTAAATGTTCAAAATTATCCAGCAGCAGCAAACAGTTCTTGGTTTTGAGATAATCTAAAAT
>CAYGMR010000460.1:0-4747 GCA_964350725.1 uncultured Ardenticatenaceae bacterium
AACTGCGCCAAACAAGGCAAGCAAGCGCCAGGTGAAACCCACATCCGCTAACCCAGCAAACCCTAATGCAAAGATTGAAGTTGAACGCGAATCGTCATTCGTTTCGACGGCAGCAGGTATTGGTACACGACGACCAAACCATAATGCCAACGCACTCACAAACAGTAAGAGAACAGCACTATAGGGAGGGGTATTTTGTGGGGCTTGGCCATGAACCTGCCCTAAAAACCAAATCCCGCTGCACAGACCAGCAACGACAACCAATAACAACATAAGGGTCTCTCTTTTATGTATAAACGATGGTGAACTGTTTTCAGTAGACATACTTGTTATTATCTAACTTAACATTATAGGCATCAATAGGTCAATAAAACCAACGCTAATTTTAGCGCAACAAGCTAAAAAACCACATGAACACTTGTTCATTGTTTTGTTCTATGCCTCTTTTCGCCCATAACTGCCAAATTTTGCTAAAATCTTCTACATGGATGCTGAAACCTATCAATTAATTAATACACTGCATGACAGCCATTATGACCTGATGCTTGTGGCTGCTGGTGCTGGTACGCATGCTATTTCCAATTTATTGGGCGTTGCGGGTGCCTCGCGTACAGTTTTGGAAGTGCTCGTTCCCTACAGCGCGGCCGCCTTTAATGAGTTCCTGGGACAAGTTCCTGAGCAATATGTCTCGGCAGAGTCAGCGCGTTTTTTAGCGGGCCGTGCTTACACACGCGCACGTTGGCTGGCTGCCGAAGATAACTCACAAATCGGCATTGCCTGTACCGCCACCATCATTACAGATCGTCCTAAGCTCGGACCGCATCGTGCCCATATCGCAACCTGGCAGCCTGAACGTCTAATAAGCTATCAGTTCTTCTTAGATAAAGGGGCGCGTGATCGCACGGGGGAAGAGGAGATTGTCAGCCGTGTGATGCTCAATGCTATCGCGGAGGCTTGCCATCTAAAAAAGCATCTTCCATTGAACTTGTGTAGCAACGATGACCTTACAACTGAATTGTTTGATTATGCGGCAATGGCGCAGCAATTACATACAGCGCAAATCGACTTATTTGGCATCCATGCCGACGGCCGTATCTGTACAAATTCAGACGCAGCAAAGGGGCTGCTGGCAGGCTCTTTCAACCCACTACATTCAGGCCATTTGAGTCTGGCCGCTGCCGCCGAGAAAATATTAGGCCACCCGGTTGCATTTGAACTCACAGCATTGAATGCAGATAAACCGCCCCTCGCTACAAAAACTGTATTACATCGTATGGCACAATTTGCGGGACGCTACATGGTGTTCGCCAGCAATGCGCCTACTTTTGTAGAAAAAGCCCGACTCTATCCTTCGACGACTTTTGTGGTGGGTTATGATACGGCCGTACGCATCCTACAACCACGTTACTACCAAGACAGCCACGCCAATATGCTGTATGCCTTGGCTGCCATTCGTGAAGCCGATTGTCGCTTTTTGGTGGCGGGCAGAGTGGAAAGCCGTGACGGCCGTTTCCGGCAAGCCTCCGATCTCTCTGTGCCGCCAGATTTCAACAACATGTTCCTGGCAATTCCAGGGCCGCGCTTTCGCGAAGATATTTCGTCCACAGAGTTACGTCACAGCGGCCGTAAAGGCAGCCGCTAAATGAGCTTAGCCAGACCTGCCTTTGCTAAACCTTGTCTTTCGGCATACGTCGTATGGTCTGACGTAATTTGATAATGCTGTCGGCTGCATGATACCCTTTACGCAAACTGGCATTGGCATAAATCAAGGTGTTGCGGCCCACCACACAGCCAGGATTGAGCACCGCATTACAACCAGTCTGAGAGCCATCGCCCAGGATTGCACCAAATTTGGCTAACCCGGTGTCATAAACAGTATCTTCAATCGTCAGTTGAATCGACGGCCGTTTCCCAGTTACAGGATCTTTTGCACTCAACACGCCTAAATTGCTCAACTTCGTGCCTGCACCTAAATTCACATGCTGTCCCAAAATCGAATCACCCACATAATTAAAATGTGGCGCATGGGCGTTGGCTAAAAAGAGCGCGTTTTTGGCTTCGCTGGCATGCCCCAAGATGCTGCCCGGCAATAAAATCACATTCTCACGCACAAAGGCCCCATGGCGCACAACAGCTCCCGGCGCAATGTAAGCAGGCCCATGCACATAAGCGCCAGGCTCAATGCGCGCGCCTTCACCGATAAAAATGGGTGATTTACCTAAATAGGCACGGGGCATCACCTCACCCAAAATTGTTTGTTTGCCTTCTGTCAGACGCGCAACGTGGCGTCCAATATGCGGCAATGCTTGCCAAACATAGTCTACTCCTTCAAAAAAAGAAGCTGTCAATTCATCGTTTATTTCAAAAAAATCATCCGGTGCCAACATTGCATTTACCTACCTATGTTTATTGCGTATTTTGTATTTCGTAGCAAATATTATTACGTTATACAACGTTTGTATTCAAAGTTTGCACTATTCTGCGACACATTTAGAACAGATATGCGTTAATTTTTCGGGACACTGATACGGAAATACGCTAAGGAAAAGTAATGCCTTTCCGTATCAGTGTCCGGGAATTTGGTTGTGGCCGCGTCACTTTATGCAATACAAAATAATATTTGTTTTACTTACGATCCCCATAAAGCCGCTTCAATTGCAGGTGTTAGGCGTACAAGAAAGTCGTGGACGGGTTCTAACGCCAGGCCGATCACAGCCCATACGATAAAAAAGTCCCAGCGGATATAGGGATTAATCGCAAAACGTTTGCCCGCAGCCACATAATCCCAGGGACAACGGCCGTTTACCCGCGCAATCAGCCAGCCAGTCGTCAACTCAACGGCCGTAAACCCCAACGACCAAATCAAGGCCCGCCCCCACCAGGGCACATCGCGAATCAGATCATGCACCGGTTCATATAAGATAGCCAACAACCCATAAATGGGAAACATCCACAAATAGGTTGTGCCCACGAGGCGCCAGTCGCGCTGCGGCATAGATTCGGTAACGGCCGTAAATAAGACCTCGCCACACCAACCACCTAAGCCATACAAAATAAACCGAATCCACATATCGGTAATGGTATCGGAAATTTAGTTAGGGCCAAATACCATAAAAAAAACCGCAGAGAACACAGAGGGCACACGGAGTTGTCTCCGTGTTCTCCGCGTTCTCTGCGGTTATAAGATAAAGGATAGTAACGACTTATACGGCCGTAAACTGTTCTTCTTCAGTCGAGCCTGTCATTGCAGTTGTAGACGCTTCCCCACCAGAGATGATCATCTGAATTTCATCGAAATAGCCCACGCCCACAAAACTTTGATGTTTAATAGCGCGGAAACCACTTTGTTTTTGCATTTCAAACTCTTTTTGCTGGAAGCGCGAGTAAGCGCCCATGCCTTCTTCTTTATAGCCTAAAGCCAATTCAAACATGCCTGCATTCAGCGAATGGAAGCCAGCTAAAGTCACAAATTGGAACTTGTAGCCCATCTTGCCAATTTCTTGCTGGAAGTTGGCAATCTCCTTCTCGCTCAAATTGGCACGCCAGTTGAAGGAGGGTGAACAATTATACGCCAAAAGTTTGCCCGGGAATTTCTCATGGATCGCATCAGCAAATGCTTTGGCGACTTCCAAATCAGGACGTGCGGTTTCACACCAAATGACATCCGCATAGGGTGCATAAGCCAGACCACGCGCAATCGCAGTTTCAAGACCGCCATTCAATTTATAGAACCCTTCCACTGTGCGTTCGCCCGTGACAAACGGTTTGTCACGTGGGTCAATGTCACTGGTGATCAATTGTGCGGCTTCAGCATCGGTACGTGCAAATACCAATGTAGGCACACCCATCACATCTGCCGCCAAACGCGCTGCAATCAATTTCTGGATAAACTCACGGGTAGGTACGAGCACCTTGCCGCCCATGTGGCCACATTTCTTGGCTGAAGAGAGCTGGTCTTCAAAGTGAACACCAGCCGCGCCGGCCACAATCATTGATTTCATCAACTCAAAGGCATTCAGGTTACCGCCAAAGCCAGATTCGGCATCGGCAACGATGGGGGCGAACCAATAAATGCCATTCTTGTTTTCCATATGCCAGATTTGGTCGGCACGCATCAATGCATTATTGATACGTTGCGCCAGCTTCGGTGCGCTGTTTGCCGGATATAAGCTTTGGTCAGGATAAGTTTCAGAACCCAAATTGGCATCCGCAGCTACCTGCCAGCCGCTCAAATAAATCGCTTTCAAACCAGCCTGCACCATCTGCACAGCTTGATTCCCAGAAAGCGCACCTAATGAATGCACATAATCTTCCTGGTGCAGCAAACGCCACAAACGCTCGGCACCCATCCGCGCTAATGTATGCTCAACTTGCACAGTACCACGTAAACGCACAACATCTTCAGCCGAATACGGCCGTTTAATGCCCTGCCAGCGTTTATTCAATTCCCAATCATCCTTTAATTTTGCCACATTATAAGGTTTAAACATGTTGTCCTCCTCTCGGACGAGAAAATAATTTATTGCGTAGTGCGTAATGCGTAGTTGGATAACTTACGCACTACGCACTACACGCTACAAACTAATTCAAATACTCGTAAGCAACGAGTGTCAAGAAATCAGTAAAATTATCTTGCAAGCTGATCTGCTCAAAAAGTTCAGCCGCTTTTTCATAATTATGGGTATTGAAGAACTCTGCACCGACTTTGGCGTTCAGTTCAGTCAGCACATCGACAACAACAGTATGG
>CAYGMR010000461.1:0-1062 GCA_964350725.1 uncultured Ardenticatenaceae bacterium
CTGGGATTTACACGGCCGTTGGCAGATAGTGAACCGTGGCTGACAACAGCTAATTTGTTGTTTTACCCGCGTAGTTTTGCTTTGCATTATGCTCCTTCGCCGCTGTTTGTAATCGTCACGGCCGTTACCCTCATATGGGCTTTTTTCAATTGGCGCAATGTTGGCATTCGTTTGCTGTTAATTTATTTTATCAGCGGGATGCTGATCATTATGCTCGTTAATCATCCGCAAAACCCACGGTTTATTGCCACGGTTGCACCTGCCGCCCACATTCTAACCGGAGCTATGCTGGCACAACTGTTATTAACATGGCGCACGAAGCCGAGGTCGCAATATACGGCCGTTGCCTTGACACTTGCAGGAATTGTTTTGCTCATGCTCTCTATCTTGAGTGTCGCTACCGTGTGGGAACGCCTGCGTACTTATCCATCTGTCATGGATGCTGCCTATGAAACCAGTCCAGCAACCAATGATTTGGCCGCTTGGATTGTTGACCAAATCCCAAATGATGAACGTTTTTTTATTGTCAATTATTGGGATCGTTTTAGTCCGCAAACATTGGCCTGGTACTTGGGCACAAGCCGTTTGCCCCCAAGGAATTTTGGCGATTTGCTGATGCCTGCCATGATTTTGCCAGATGCTTCGCCGCAAAATCTAACAGCTTTCGAAAACGCAATAACAGATAGTGGTGTGGATTATGTTGTTGTACTAGCTGGTGGCCCATGGGGGGCTGCGGTGTGGCCTGAATATACAAATGTGTTGGCAGAGCAGTTCGTGCCCATCGCTACGCAACCATTTAGAATAGAACAAGTTGGTGGTCGCAGTTGGTTAAACAACTCTTTGCTCAGGCAAAATGAATGGGAAAAAGTGAAAGCCGACAGCCAATATTTTCTTGATATTGAAGCGACAATTTATCAAGCGAAGGGTGATTAAAAGCGGTTTGACAGCATGCGCAGTAAATTTTTGAAAAGCGTTTTACTCATTGCTTGTATGAGTACAGTAATTTATTCAATAGGGATCGCTTTCAATGCAGCGCCCTGGCTGCGCGGCCCCAAAGAATGG
>CAYGMR010000461.1:1072-4746 GCA_964350725.1 uncultured Ardenticatenaceae bacterium
CGGTGGCCTTATGTGATTCCAGGGACGCTTGAACGCTTATGGCTGGCAATTGTTTTGTTGGCTGCCTATATCTTGTTTGTTTGGTGGTGGCAAAAACGGCCGTTGTCCAAGATCCACACCTTTGTCACGCTGTTACTTGCTGGTTTGATGACCGTTTTTTTGCAATTTAGTCTGCTTTACCTGGATCATGCAGATATTATCGAACCGTTGTTCATGCGTACTGTGTCACCAGAAGCGGGTGGATTTTTCAACGTTGGCGCGGTCGTCACGGACAATGCTGACTTTTTGGCTAATTTCGTCGCCAGAATGTCCGATTATCCAGTTCATCCCCAACGCCATCCCCCCGGGCTTGATTTATTGTTTGCCGTGTTTCGGCAGCAATTTGATCGTTTTCCTGCTGTAGCAACGGCCGTTAGTGATACACTCCGCCCGTATCAATGCCATAATTTGGCGTTGATGAACCTACCCAACAGTGCGCTGGCAACGGCCGTTATCCAAATGTTCGTGCCGCTGTTTCTTGGACTGGTTGTTTGGCCACTTTATCATTTTGGCCGTCAATATTATGGTCAGCACACCGGCCTCTACGCAGCCGTGTTGTGGCCATTGATTCCCAGTGTGGCTCTATGGGCGACACGTTGGAACCAACTCTATGCCATCTTTACCTTATTGGCATTCATCCTCTTGTATCAAGGATTAACAAAGCAAAAAGCATGGCTCCTTTTTTTTAGTGGGCTGATTGTTGCGCTGAGCTCATTTTTTAGTTTAGGCAACATCGTTATCGCTGCGTTTTTAGCGCTCTTTACCCTTTTGTTTGTGATTGTTGACCAGCAACGGCCGTCGCTAAAATGGCTTTTTTTTGCAGGATTAGCGTTTCTCGTTGGATTTTGTTTGTTTTGGGTGGCCATGTGGGCGATCTATGACCTAAGTTTTTTGGGCATATGGAACACAGCGATGGGTACGCATCTTGGTCTGGGGCGCAGCTATTTAACCTGGCTTTTCTACCATCCGTACGATTTTTTCGTTTTTCTGGGTGTCCCCTTATTTGTTTTTTGGCTGGCACGCACAACAACGGCCGTATTCGATTTGCGCAAGCGGCGTGTCGAGGTGCTTACGCTTAGCTTTGGATTGGGGCTGTTGCTGCTCATTCTTTCCGGCACGGCGCAAGGGGAAGTTGCCAGGGTATGGGCGTTTTTGATGCCGTTGGCGCTGTTAATCGCCGTCAGCCTGATAGGTCGCGAAGTGAAGATGCTTGTTGGTTTGGCCGGACTGTTGGCAGTTCAGGTTTTGGTGAGCAATGTTTTTTTGCAACCGGTCGGCACGGCTTTGGCTGATGCGCCGCAGCCGCCACCAGTGGTAGCTGATTTGGGTGAACCGCTGGCGGTTTGGGAAGATGGACTTATGCTGACCCACATACAACTACCAGCAACGGCCGTTGCTGGACAAACGCTCAAGCTCAACGCCATCTGGAACAGTTATGAACAAAGTGAACGGCCGTATACGCTGTTCTTGCATGTGTTGGATTCACAAGGGAATTTGATCGCACAGTTTGACGGCATGCCTTTAAACGACACCTGGCCAACAACCTGCTGGCAAAAAGACAAACCCTTTGCAGATACCTACACCCTCACGATACCAGCTGATACAGAGCCAGGAAACTACACGCTTGCTGTTGGTTTTTATTGGCTGCCCACTGGGGAGCGCTTGCCTTTACAACAGCCTGTCGAGAATCCCGAACAAAGTGTTGTAATCGGTGTTATCACTGTGCAGGATTAACCAGAACCAAAAAGATTGATCAAACATTGCGTCATTACAAAAGAAAAATCTGCGTTAATCTGCGCAATCTTTGATGATTTTTCTTGCTCGCTGAACAAGAATTTGACTCATTAAGCACAAAATTATCTGTAAAGGTATTGTAAGCGCTGACGATAACTTATAGTTTCGAGAATGTCGGTATTGTCGCTGATGAGATCAATGCTGCCGATGATAGGGTGGGTGGCGAGTTTTTTGACTCCTGGGTCTTGGATTTTGGCGACGAGCGCTGCGGCGAATCCATGGATGGCGATGACTTTGAAGGGACGACCGTGGAAATCAATGGCTTCTTGAGGTAATGGCGGCGTAAGTTGCAATGCGTTGTGTTTAGCCGCGATCAATGCATAGGCTTGGCAGAGGTGCTGCTCTCGATCTTGCCATGATTGAGCCTGTAATGTTTGTAACAAGGTTGGCCACAATTCAGGAGCGCAAGCCAGGTTCTTAAAGGCAGTTCCGAACCACTTTGGATAAGGTGCATATTTGCGTTCCATCAGGAAACCGAGGCGCATCACATCGCGCACAAGCCGGCTCCCGAGCAATGCCGAGCCAATTTCGTCCCCGACCAAACCTGCACGACCCATCAGATGTTCCTCTTGGGCAATGCGGGTCCAACAGGCGGCCATCAGGTAGAGCCAGATGTCGTGGGGATAAAAGGCTAAGCGTTCGCGGACTTGTGTGAGACCAATTTCGTCATGAAAAACAGCCCCGGTTGTGAGTGTGAGTAACTGCTGTTGGGGGAATGTCAACCAATCGGCAATCTCGATGATATTGTTGATGTCAAAACCAAGGTAGTTAAGCAGATAATTGCGTATAGTAAAAATCTCGACCCGGTGGTTAATTGGCCCTGAATTGATTGGTTTGAGTTGCTGAACATGACTGTCATCGGGATTTGGCGGTGTGAAATTGGTAGCGTAGCCCATAAATGTGTACGGCAGTTGGGAGGCGAGTATGTTTTTTAGTTTATCTGCATATTTGAGGAAATTTGTAGGTGTTAAAAAGAGAAAGGCACGCGGCCCCCAATGGTGGTCAGTTGACATGCTGTCATCAAAGCCTAAAACCTCTGATCCTGGCCCGATGAGTGCGGCTGCGTAGGGGAGGTTGGAGAAGTGAGTGTCGATTAACGGCCGTATGCATTCCTGATAAAAAGCTCTGCTGATTTCAATGCCAGATATAAACTTGTTTTGGGGTGCTACCATACGCTTTTCTCCACTAACAACCAGCCACGATTTTAATTTTAATTAGTATAGGGGTTTACGGCTGTAACCTGCAAATGGTGGGCACATATATATTATGAATACATTCATTGTGTAGACGCAATTTGTGTGCTAGATTTAGCTAGCTACAACGAGTTAAAGAAAGAACGAGTTTAACTTTTATAGGAGACACCACACGCTGCGGTGCACCGTTCGACTGAGCTCACGCCGAAGTCACGAATGAGTGAAAACTGCAGCGCGATTTGGTAAATCGCAGACCGATGATTCGGCTAAGCTCATCACAAGCTTACCAAATCGGTTTACAAGGGAGTGACGCACATGAATGTGAAGGTTCTTGAAACTAGCAGCCAAGATAAATCCAGTCCGGATCGACTGTTTCCTCCGCTTGAAATGGGGGATCGCTTAACCCGTGCCGAATTTGAGCGCCGCTACGCCGCCATGCCACCCAACCAAAAAGCCGAATTAATCGAAGGAGTTGTTTTCATGCCCTCCCCTGTACGTTACAGTCACGGAAAACCTCATGCCCAAATATTAACTTGGTTAGGCCTCTATGCAGCACAAACTCCTCTGATAGAATACGCAGACAATGCAACTGTGCGTTTAGATGCAGACAATGAAGTACAGCCAGATGTCTTGCTGCGCATTGTTGAA
>CAYGMR010000462.1:0-4740 GCA_964350725.1 uncultured Ardenticatenaceae bacterium
ATTGCGAGGGTATGGCACACCAACACCAGGTCCCAGCCCAACACCTGCGCCTTATGAGACAACTACACCAAAACCGCCTCCTGGTCCTACACACATTCCAACTGCCACGCCGGTTGATATTGATTTGTTGCCGGTTGTGATACGGCCGTATATCTCTCCAACACCTGGACCTAGCCCAACGGTTGAAATACCAATGACAAGCACATCTCGGCCCCCACCAGGAGGCTGATGTAGTGCAAGGCACGGGGTTTAATGTGTTTATTTGACTAGGCCGTTTTACCCCGTGCCCTGCACTGCTGCCAAAAATTTGACGTTGCACCCACAGCATGTTAAGATGTTGGCATCATGCAAAAAATGGTGCACAATAACGTTTATTATTATGGTGAATACATACCACGCAACCGCGTAGGGAGTTTCACCTGTTTGTAAGCCATTACAGAAAACAAGTGTAAAAACAACAAGACGCGGCCTAGCCCGCGTCTTTTTTTGTGAAAGCAGCGCATAGACGCATGGGTTTAGACTTTGTTTATGCCACAGATTTTCACGGATTAGCACAGATTTTTTATCCGTGAGAATCCGTGTTCATCCGTGGCAAAAATTAAAAAGGTTTGGCCGCATGAGATTCGGGAGAAAATGATGACGAATGTGTTTGATGAATTTAAGTGGCGTGGTTTGGTTTTTGACCATACCGAAGGTGTCGAAGAGTTGTTGGAAACAGAAAAAATCACGATGTACAACGGCTTTGACCCCACGGCCGATTCCCTGCATATCGGCCATTTGGTGCCGATGATGGGGTTGGCGCGTTTGCAGCGCTTTGGACATACACCGATTGCTGTTGGCGGTGGCGGCACCGGTATGATTGGCGATCCCAGCGGCAAATCCAAAGAGCGCAATTTGTTAACCTTGGAACAAATCCAATACAACCTGGATTGTGTGCAAAAACAGATGGCACCTATTTTGGACTTTGAGGTGAAAAGCAATCCGGCCAAAATCGTCAATAATTACAGTTGGTTGTCTAAATTGTCGATGATGGAATTTTTACGTGACACCGGCAAATATTTCACGATCAATTACATGATGGCCAAAGATTCGGTCAAATCGCGTCTAGAACGTGAAGGCGAGGGTATCTCCTATACCGAATTCAGTTACATGCTGCTGCAATCCTACGATTTTCTGCATTTGTTTGATACATACGGTTGTGTGATGCAGGCGGGTGGCAGTGACCAATGGGGCAATATAACGGCGGGCATTGAGCTGATCCGACGTGTGCGCAGTACGAAGGTGCATGGGCTGGCCTATCCATTGATTACCCGCGACGATGGCTCGAAATTTGGCAAGACGGCCGATGGTGCCAGCGTCTGGCTCGATCCAAACAGGACGTCACCTTATCGCTTCTACCAATTTTGGCTGAACACAAACGATGGGGATGTGATCAATTACCTCAAATATTTCACCTGGTTGGATCAAGAGGCGATTGCTGAGTTGGCGCAGGAAGTGGCGGAGCAGGCCCACTTGCGGGTGGCGCAGCGTAAATTAGCGCAGGAAATGACGGGGATGATACATGGAGAAACGGCCGTTGCCAAAGCTGAACAAGCCGCCAAAGTCCTTTTTGGTGGTGAACTCGACGGCCTCGATGCAAGCGACATCCAGGACATCTTCGCCGATGTACCCTCCAGTCAAATACCCAAGACAGAGTTGGAAGGCGAAGGGCTGCCAGTGGTTGATTTGCTCGTTAGCAGCGAGTTAGAACGCTCGAAAGGGGCGGCACGACGCGCCATTCAAGGCGGCGGTATCTACCTGAATAATCAACGCGTGACAGATGTGGCACAGATGGCGACGCTCAATCAGGCGATTGAAGGCCAATTCCTGGTTTTGCGCAAAGGACGTAAGAAGTACCATTTGGTGCAGTTGTTGACGTAAACCTTGACGGGACATGGTTTGTTGACATGTCCCGTTTTTTTATCCGATCCAGCTTTCGAGTTGATACGGCCGTTGTTTACCCATCGCCTTTAAATAAACCATCACCTTACCATAAAAAATCAGCAAAGCTTCTTTGTATACATCTAACTGAATTTGGATAGTGAGCTTGAAGTTGTCGCCACGATCGATGATTTTGTTTTGTAATTCTGCATCGCTAAAAGCCGACACGATGGCCTTTAATTCTGTATCCAACTCGGCATACCATGCTTTTAACGCTGCCACACTGCTCTCCAGTGCGGGAGTTTCATTGCGATAATTAAAATTTTGGGTGAAGGTCTTGAATGATTGAATATAGCTGGTTTCAATCTCGCCAATTTCGCGGCATAATGTACCCAATGGTGGATTTTCCCCACCAGGTGAATAATGAAGATCGTCGTCGCTCAGGCTGTCCATCAAACCATTACGTACGTCTTGATACATTTTGAAAGTGGGATAATAGTTTTGCATTAAGTTGTTCATGTTATTTTGATCCTAAACATTGTCAGGGATTTATGGGATATGTGTGAATGTATGCGGCCGTTTGTACTTCTGAGGCACCAAAACGCGAACCACCCGCAAGTAACTCTGCCTTGACGGCTACTGGTACACAAATTTCACCATATAATTTTTGCAATAAATCAAGTTTTCCAATGGTAGCAAGTGAAATTATGGGTGTTGTATTTGAAATGACGATGCGACCAGATTCAGGCATTTGCTAGATCGCTTTCTAATTCTTCCGGATCGATCCCAATTGGCGATAATCCAAATCTTGCTAATTCAAAGATGAAAGCAACACGATCCATGCCGGCGATTTGGGCAGCCATGCCTGTTGTAATGCGTTCCATTTCATAAAGCTTGATAGCCAATAACAAGCGGGCTTCTGTTTCAAAGTATTCAGGGGTAACTTTTAACGATAGCAACAGATCATCGGGATAGGGTATCGTTACTTGATAAGTATTCATTAACTCATTCTCCACACCACAATTTTAGAATTGCCATAATTTCAAGATTCACACAGATCGTGACATTTAGATTAGTATAACAAAAAGGGAGCTGTGATTGAAATCAAAAACACAGATTCATACGGAACATTACCTTTCATCCGTGCAAATCTGTGTTAATCAGTGGCAAAATAAAATGTGATTTAGGAAATCTCTAAGGCAGACTGGTTTCTCCCATCAACCAGCGATCAACCTCACGCGCTGCACCGCGCCCTTCGTTGATGGCCCACACGACAAGACTTTGCCCACGACGTGCATCACCAGCCGCGAAAACGCCTTCGATATTGGTATGGAATTTGCCATATTCTGCCCATGCATTGGAGCGGGCATCACGGTCAACGTGCAGTTGGTCGAGCACCGGGTTCTCTGGGCCCAGGAAACCCAGCGCCAACAAAACCATTTGTGCGGGCCATAATTTTTCAGAGCCAAGCACCTCTTCCATTTTGGGACCCGCGCCATTGGAGCGCCAGGCGACTTGTACGGTGCGTACGGCCGTTACCCGACCATGCTCATCCCCAATAATCTCTTTCGTCATGACGGCATAGGCGCGTGGATCATCCCCATAAACCGCCAATGCCTCTTCCTGTCCATAATCCAACTTATAAACCTTAGGCCATTGTGGCCACGGGTTATCTGGCGCACGCGACAGAGGGGGTTTGGGCATAATCTCGAACTGCGTCAAGCTTTTACAGCCGTGACGCAGAGCAGTTGCGACACAATCAGTGCCTGTATCGCCACCCCCGATGATGATCACATCTTTGCCTTTGGCAGAGAGATAATTGCCATCTTCCAGATTGGAATCGAGCAAACTGCGTGTATTCGGTGTCAAAAAATCCATCGCATAATGGATGCCTTCCAACTCACGTCCAGTCACAGGTAAATCGCGTGGACGCGTTGCCCCAGTGCAGATCACAATCGCATCAAAAGCATCACGCAATTCTTCTGCCAGGATGTCTGTGCCGATCTCACAATTTGTTTTGAATTCGATGCCGCTTTCTGCCATCAAATCAAGACGCCGCTTAACAACAGCCTTATCCAATTTCATATTGGGAATGCCATACATCAACAAGCCACCGGCGCGGTCGGCGCGTTCAAATACGGTGACATGGTGGCCAACCAGGTTAAGTTGGTCTGCACACGCCAGTCCGGCGGGGCCAGAGCCGATGACGGCAATTTTTTTGCCAGTACGCTTTTCAGGCAGTGCGGGTTTAACCCAGCCTTCTTTAAATGCCTTTTCGATGATCGTGTGCTCAATGTTTTTGATGGTGACGGGTGGGTCGCTGATGCCCAAGGTACAACCCGCTTCACACGGTGCTGGACAAACCAGGCCTGTGAATTCAGGGAAATTGTTGGTTTTGTGTAGGCGTTCATACGCTTGCTGCCATAAGCCGCGATAAACGAGATCGTTCCACTCGGGGATCAAATTGTTGATGGGGCAGCCGGTGGCCATGCGATTGAGTATGCGCCCTTTGTGACAAAATGGGATGCCACAATCCATGCAGCGCATCGCTTGGTTTTGTAGTCGCTCTTCGGGCAGTTCGAGATGTACCACCTGCCAATCGGCGATACGCTCGGTAAACGGCCGTTCCGCTGCATTCTCACGTGTATGTGTTAAAAATCCTCTTGATTTAGCCTTACTCATAGTATTTTGGGAGTAAGAAGGAAAGAGTTAGAGGTATGGATCAACTCCTTACTCCTTATTCCTTGCTCCCCCTCCTTTATTTCTGTACCATTTCGCGGATGTTGCTCTCAAAGGCACCCAAAAGCGCCTCGTCGCCGC
>CAYGMR010000463.1:0-4732 GCA_964350725.1 uncultured Ardenticatenaceae bacterium
AAAGCTTGCTTTAAGCTAGGAAAGATCGGATGGCTGCTGTCGGGGGGGATCAAACGTGGAAAAGCGGCGGTTGCTCCTCGTGTTGCAGCATTATGGTTCGCACGAAAATACACTTCTTGATCGGCCAGATCCATAATAGCCACTCCCATTTTTTGAAATAGATTGCGCTCTTTGACCAAATAGGCAAACAAACGCCGCATGCGCAGCAGCAGATGAAACGGCAGCCAATAAATGGGCATAATTTTCATCGGCGCTTCAGTCATGGTGTTGAGGATGATGAGATGAGAATAGCGTTGTGGGTCGATTACGGCCGTTCCAAAACCAATCGGCCCGCCCCAATCATGTCCCACAATAACGATATCCTGTAAATCCAACACACGCACAAACTTCTTGATTATGTCAATATACCATACCAACGAATAAACCGACTCTTGCGCTGGTTTATCTGACATCCCAAAACCCGGCAAATCTACAACCACACAGCGATAATCAGCAACCAGCAAAGCCATCAAACGCGCATACACGTAACCTGCTACCGGATTGCCATGCACCATAAAAATCGTCTTGCCACGTCCTTCATCAAAGTAGGCAACACGTAATCCATCAATCTCCACAAAGCGCGGCTGAAAGGGGAAATCGGATGGATAAATTGAATCCAGCATACAAGTTTCTAAGCTTCGGCAAAAACAGTGCGCGTTTGGTCCGGCATATCGGCTTCATAGACGACACAACTGCTCGAGGCCACACCCTCTCGACTCACAGCCTTGAGCAGCACACGGCCAAAGGCGGCTCCCACTGCCCCGCTTTGAATCGTCGCCAAGCGTGCCACCCGTTTTACGTTTTCGGTCACAATGCGATTGCTTTCAACCTTAACCAACTCTGGCGTCAATTCTGAATGATGTTTCAAGATCATACGGTCAAAAATAGTATGTGATTCTTGCAAACCAACAATGTAATCTTGATACAGTTGTCCGACTTCTGCCGGTGAATCGATGATGGCAGCAGCGATATAACCGGCCACCATCGCCGCGCCTACGCCTGAAGCCGATGGGAACCAGACTTGCCCATAAGAGGGTCCTGCCAGCAGCCAATTTTTGCCATAAGCACGCTCATGGAAAAAATATTGTTGGCGTGGCACTGACATCAACTGTTTCGATTCAGGGAAATGTTCGCCGACGGCCATGCCACGTCGCGAATAGGCAGCAATCAATAAATCCATTACTTCAGCGTCAGAGCATTCGTTATCACCCATTGGGATGCTCACGCCAAGGGAAACGTAGGAACCCAACGGAATCAACCAGGCCAAGCCATTGATGCCGTCTAAATCAGCATACAGCCGCAAAATATTGGTGGCATGTAACCATTCCATCTCGACAGAATCACACATGGGGGCCCCGTTACTGGCATGGTAATGGTTATAGACAACCCGCTGTGGGTCACTAATCGTTTTTAGGGGAATGTTCAGACTGCGGCCTAGCAACCGGAAGTGGTTGGTGCAGTCATATACGTAAGACGGCCGTATCTGCTCCCCACTAGCCAATGTCAAAGAGCGAATCGTATCTGCCGCTGCATCATAATCCATCTCACTAACGAGTGCTTCAAAGTGTTGGCAATATTCACTAGCAATCACCTTTTTATAAAACGCATTATCAAAGCCAACACGATCAACATGAATAAACTCTGGTGGCGAATTAAAACCGAGCATTTTTAGACCCAACACACGGCTCAAATTCTGGCCAAAATTGCACGAAGTCGCATACTCACCCAACAGAACAGAAATCCATTTTTTACGGAAATAAAAACGCTCAAATTCGGGATAATACCGCAATAAGATCAACGTGCCTGCAGGATCAATCGACTCGCCCAGACGGGGCAATCGATTAGGCTCGCCGCCGATCATGATGTGGTCGATCTTGGCTCTCGTCAACCAATCGCTAATCGCCATTCCAGAAAGCCCTGACCCAATAATAACCGGTCTGTCCTGTTTTCCTTCCACTTCCTAATCCTCCGAACTCACTACTCTGCTTACAATATAACCGCTACGATTATACCCACAATCTTTAATTGGCATTAATTTTTCGACTTGTGTACTATTCTGGAAGCAAATTTACACAGATGCAAACGATCATTACCCCAGGACAACAATTGCTTGCCGAAAGGAGTCAAGTTCCATGTCACTTCAAAAAATGTTCCTATTACTGTCGCTGCTTTTCTTTATCCCGCTGGTCGTCTATGGCAACAGCGTTGGAACCGCTCCTCCTGTCGTAGATGATCCGTTGGTGCGTATGCCTGGCACCCAGCCAGGCCATGTAAGCCTTGAAGGGGCGGCCAATTGCATGGGTTGTCATGCAAATTATGATACGGCCGTTGACCCCGGCACCCATTGGCAAGGCTCGATGATGGCGCAGGCGGCGCGTGATTTTCTCTTTTTCTCTGCCATGACCGTTGCAGCCCAAGATTCAAATTGGGCCCTCGGCAATCCCAATGCCAGCGATCTCTGCATTCGCTGTCACTTCCCAAAAGGCTGGCTTGAAGGCCGCTCGGATCCAACCAACGCCTCGCTGATGACTGGCGCCGATTTCGACGGTGTGCAATGTGATGTCTGCCATCGCATGTATGATCCTTTTTATGAAACCACCTATGACGGCACGCGTGAAGGCTCAGATTGGCTCACCTATTGGGATGAAACCAACCTAAGTGCCACCCAAGCTCAAGTTGCCGCCGCGGCAACCTATCTCGCCGATCAAACTGAAGCGGCATCGGTATTGTTATTCAATGGCGATCCATTTTTTCAAAATGATGTACCCGTCAGCCCAACCTACACCGAAAACACAAGTGGTCAATACTTCATCAGCGCGAATTTTGCCAAACGCGGCCCTTTCGCCGATGCGTTTGAATTCCATAACACCGAATACAGCCGCCTGCATAAAAGCAAATATATGTGCGGCACTTGTCATGACGTCTCCAATCCCGTTTTAGCCAATATGGGGCAAGATGGCACCAATCCGCTCACATCCGAAACCGAATCTGCCGCCAGTTATGCGCACGTAGAACGCACATTCTCCGAATTTATGCTTTCTGATTACGGCCAACAAGGTGGCACAGAAGGTATCGGCCCCTACGCTCCCAATTTGTTCAACACATCCCACACCGATAACGTCATTGCCACTTGCCAAGATTGCCATATGCGCGATGTCGTTGGACGCGGTGCTGGTCCTACAGTGGCCCTCATACGCCCCGATGAAAGTGTGGAACACCCCCAAAGTGGACAACCGCTGCATGATTTAACCGGTGGTAATACATGGGTTCCTTATATTTTGGCAAGTGCTACTGCGGGATCGCCGAACTATGATGCTGTTAATGCACAGCTGCTCAATCAAGGAGCCATGACCCTCACGCTCGACTTAAACCAGGGGCTGGGCATCAATGCGCAGGCTTTGTTAAATGGCATTGAACGCGCCAAGGATAATTTGCACGCAGCGGCCGTTATCACAGATGGCGCCTATGATGCCAGCGACGGGTCATTGACATTCCGCGTTCAGAACCAGACCGGCCATAAGCTCATCTCCGGCTTCCCCGAAGGGCGGCGCATGTTTGTCAATATCAAGGCATATGACAACACAGACAGCTTGATTTACGAAGCCAATCCGTATGATTACAGCGTGGGCACACTCAAAGGATTGTCCAATTCACTCAGCAGTCCAGCATTAGGTGCCAATGAAGTCTATGTGGATGAACTGGTTTATGAAGTCCATCACAGCAGCACACTCACAGGCGAAACCGAAACGTTCCATGTGGCGCTGGCCGATGACCGCTACAAAGACAATCGCATTCCGCCCAAAGGGTTTGACAGCGGTGCGGCAGTTGACCGGCTGGTGCAGCCGCGCTGGGCAGGCGCTGATGCGTTGAGTTATTTCACAACGGCCGAATATGCGGGGGGATATGATCAAATTGACATGACAATTGCCAGCGGTGCTGAGCGTGTGGAAGTCGAGCTTTATTACCAGGTGACCAGCCGCGAATACATTGAGTTTTTGCGCGACGAAATCAACGGCACCCAAAATCTAACCTTGCCCAGCGGCGCCTATGTCGCGCAAACAGACCCGTTCTTTTCACAATTAAAGGCATGGGGGGATACGATTTGGGATTTGTGGCTGCATAACAAGGATGTCGATGGGGCTAAACCGTTCTTGATGACTCAAGCAGATATTGTCGACATGGGGGCTGAAGATGTGCCTGTGTCGCCAATAGTTGATATATCCGCTTTGAACAGCAGCGATCTGGAATTGGCCTGGCCGGATGTGGATAGGGATGTCGCGGCAAACACGATACAAGTGAATAATTATCAGGTTTATCGTAACAGCGACCCTTATTTCAGCCCGACAGCGGGCGATCAATTAAGCTTGCTCACTGAACCCTTCTTGCATGTTGTCAAGGCACCAGATAATGGGGCTTTAGGCAGTGCCATGGATAATTATTTTTATGTGGTGACGGCTTTGAATGCTGTGGGCGAATCGGCCGTTTCTAATCGCATAGGTGAATTTGACTTTAGTATTCAGCCTGGGAATTAAAAGACCGCTTTTTGATTTTTAGACACGGATAAAAGGAAACGCGAGTTGTTAGCCATTTTTCTGCGTTTCTTTTCATCCGTGTCTTTCACATTTCCTAGCTAGTAGTTCGCCAATGTTCTTTTGTCAGGAGGCCCGGGGTTGTCGCTCAACCGTTGCCGAGC
>CAYGMR010000464.1:0-3081 GCA_964350725.1 uncultured Ardenticatenaceae bacterium
GGTAAGGAGACCGAATGATGAAAACTAGTGTAAACGAAACTCAAGAAACTGTCAAGATGAACGAGTTCAACACAATCACATTAGAACAATTTGAAAATCTACTACTCGAAACCGGGTATGATTACGATTTAGAGCGGGCGGGCGCACGTTATCAGAAACGCATAAAAGCGTACCTTGTAAATCCTGTTGGCGAAATCCTCACCTGGGATTTAACTGATGAAGGCGTTAGGCGTGAAATTCAGGCGCCGGACGGTTTTCTAGTAGTGGGCGTAAATGTTTATGAGTGGGACTACCAAGAGGGCGTTTCCAGGCTGCTGGGTCTTTTAAGCGCCTTTGACGAGCCACGGGCGCCAGTCGTTACAGACCCACATTGCGAATACGCCGATTATTTCGGCGGTTCCGATTACATGAGAGGGTAGACATGAAAATCAAAGTCGGTGACATCGTAGTTAGAAAAGAAGGCGTAAAATCTATAAATTGTCATATGCCGCATATGCGATCAGCACGTGTGGTACGTGTTGCACGTAATGACATTATTGTCGAATGGCCGAATGGGTATTTGGGCATTTTTGATAAAGGTGATATCGAATCAGTTCGGGAAGCAAGCAATGACTAAGCGAATCATAGCAGTAGGCCGCACCGTCAATTGCACAACCACCACAATCTACGCGCCGGTGCAACAGGCGGTCAGCCTATACGCCGCGCACGCCGTCAGACTGTGGTCGGAGCTTGACGCACTGGCCGCAATGGCTGAGGCATCAAGCCCTGGGGCTACGGGCGAGGGCAAGACGCGCCCAGCAATGATATACCATTTTAAGTAGAGGTGAAATTATGGAAATTAAAAGTGAGTATTTAAGTCAAGAGCAAATTAAAGCGATCCTTGTCGATGCGCAGAAGGCAATTTCACAAGAAATAGTAAATTCTGCCGTTAACGACGTGAAGTACAAAATCAAGTGGACGCTCGAGCAGGAAGTCCAGGCCGATGTTACCAAATGGTACAAAGACAACGTGCAAGCGGATGTAATCGCGGCGTTGGCAACCAATAAAGAAGTCGTTGTAAAAACGGCCGTGGGTTTTGCCGACGAAATGGCGAAGCAACTTGCCACCGGGATGAGTAGCCAAGTCGCGGCCGTAATGACAAATGACTGGAAACGCAAGAAGGTGTTTGAGGCGCTTTTTGGATGAAGCGAATCATAGCAGTAGGCCGCACCTCCGACGGTGTGACAACCACAACCTACGCGCCAGAACCGAAGGCGGTTGGCACTTATGTCACGCTTGCCGTTGCGCTGTGGTCTGAGCTTCAGCCGTTAATCGCGATGGCTGAAGCATCAAGCGTGCCGGGCATGGAAGAACGGATAGCCAGCGCACGGGCAGCGTGCGCAGAATTTGAGAAGGTTTGGATAGGAGATAGACAATGAAAACTAGCGAAACAACAAACGATCTTTTCGCGGCAATAGCAAGCGCACAGGCAGATATACCGACGCTGCCAAAAGACAAGGCCGGGTATGGATACAAATACACTCCGCTCGATACCGTTGTAGAGGCGATTAAACCGATATTAGCAAGCCACAAGTTGGCATATGTTCAGATGCCGACTACCCCAGCGCCGGAATACAATCCCGCTGTAGCCCTTACCACACGCCTTATCCATGCGTCGGGCGAGTGGTTAGAGGACACCCTGGTTATCCCCATACCAACCGTGGGAAAGGCGAACACAGCGCAGGCTTACGGGGCAGCACTTACATACGCACGCCGGTATGCGCTCACCGCCATGCTTGGGATTGTCGCCGATGAAGATGCGGATGGTGTAGCACCTCCACCTGCCGTCATTAAGAAGCGCACTCCAACAACAAAGCCAAGCGCCACCGAAAAGAAAGCGGCAACGGCCGTGGCAGACAATCACCTAGTCGTTAAGCGCCGCGCCTTCCACGCTGTAGGCAAGGAAACCTACGGCGATGCATGGGATGACAAACGCCCGCAGCTTGTCAA
Organism: uncultured Ardenticatenaceae bacterium; assembly: GCA_964350725.1. GTDB lineage: Bacteria > Chloroflexota > Anaerolineae > Promineifilales > Promineifilaceae > JAACFF01. The sequence goes on from CAYGMR010000464.1 coordinate 1,990, forward strand.
ATCCATCAGTAGCGGCAAGTCCACATCAAGCAACGATCTAACGGTTGAACAGCTTCAACGCCTGATTGATGGCATGAAGTCGGTGAAGTAGTAATTTATCACGCGCTGCCGGTCGCGTAATACCGGCAAAGGAGCAACCATGAGTAAAATGCAACGCAGCAAAGGCGCACGATATGAGCGCGAAATAGCCAACAAGCTAAAGCGAATCTTTCCAAACGCACGCCGCAAAGTCACAAATCATACCGCTGCTGAGAATGGCGTAGATTTGGCCGAGACTGGAAGCCTGCATATTCAGACCAAGAAATGGGCAAAGTACCCGCCAGCGACGAAAATTAACGAAATCCAGCCAGATGGCGGCATTCACGTATTTGTAGCCGGTGCTGATTATAAGCCCGATCTGGTTGTGTTGTATTTCGAGGATTTCTTACGCATTCTTGAGGATGTGGGGATTGTGTACGATGACTAAAAAACTCGGCAAACAAGGCACGGTGACCATGCAGTACACGGCCGTTTATGCTGACGGGGAGGGCTGGTCAACCGTACCAACCAACGCGCAAGCCATTAAAACGCTAGAGGCCAAAAGAAAACGCCTACAGCAACGGATTGCAGACATTGACGCGGCGATCCGTAAGCTGAAGCGCCAGAGGTGAGCATGTTTTTGCAGGGCTGACACTTCCCCCCACCCGGCTTATCAATGTTGACCGGGCAACAAAGACACCGCCGCCGCTGAGGACATTAGGAAAGTTTCAGCGGCAGCGGGTAAATAAAACGGAGTAATTGTATCATGAAAACAAGTACAGCATCAGGTTTGAAAAAACTATTTTTTGTCATCATAACAATGTTATCGATGGCAACCAGTTTTCTGTTCTTCGTGGATGTTTTCTCAATTGGCAGCGGACTAATTGAAGATAACATTATCTCTGTGCTGCTTAATGGCACTATAGGTGTTTTGGTGTTAGATGTGGCTGCTATTGTGTGGCTACGTGTATACCTACAAGCCAGCGATAACAATGATTTACGTGCAATTGCAATTGTGGGCGCTGTCATCGGCGTAGTTGGAAGTGCTATAACCAGTTTGGCCTATCTTCTCAT
>CAYGMR010000464.1:3161-4723 GCA_964350725.1 uncultured Ardenticatenaceae bacterium
ACCAACACAGTCATACAGCCTGACCTCATGGTTTATGCACAGTGGGCAATCGCTGTGATTATCGTGATCCATTTCATCCTGGTTTTCCTCTCACAATATCGGGCAACCAGCGCCAAAATTGACGAAAAAACCGCTGATATGCTGGCTGAAGCTACCGACGAAATGTTGACCTTAACTGAACAGAGCTTTCGAGACAACATACCCGCATTAGCCAACCAGCAAGCCGGTGAGCTTACCCGCCTGTTAGCTGGCCGCTTTGCAAACCTATCAGCAATGCAGCGAATCAGAGACGAAAGTACCGGCTACAATGCCCCTACTCCGCGTCAACATGGCGACGTGCTAGTTAGCGGGCAACCCCAACCAGCAATGAGCAATGAGGATACACAACCTACAGCGTCTATCAGTTCACCCACGCGGCGGGGGATCGGGTTTAGCCGCATGCGCCCTACCCAGCGTCGGAGCACCGACGATTAGAGGAAACGGCCGTTACCCAACCTTCACATGACGCGCCGCGTTATACTAGTGATAGTGGCGAGGCTGGGCGGGTTGCAGATGGCAAGGTAACGGCCGTTTCTGACGGTGTGGGAAGTGGTGATTTTGACGGTGGAAAAGATGGTGGAAAAACGGCTGAGAATCTACCGCAAAAACCATCAGAAAACTACCGCAAAAATGACGAAAAATCTACCGCAAAACTACCGCAAAAACCAGAGGTAGAAAGTGATTTTTTTGATGAGGACGATTTTGATTTTGACCTTGATTTATACGGCCGTTTATCAAGCAAGATTTGGCGTATAGAAAGGCGTTTCTATGAGAAGCAAGACGGCTCTATAACTCTCTCTTATAACTATCGTAGACGCAAGGGAAAGATGGTAAAAGGCAAGCGCGTCAATGTATACAAGAAAGGTGGCAAAAGGCTATGGCAAAAAAGTCATACAAATTAACAAAAGGTGATGCAGTCGAAATATTAGCAAGCGTTATAGGCGAGTTGCAGGGTGTTGGTATTCGGGTCGGCACAAAGAACGCACCACAAAAAAACGAGCGCGGGGCGGGTCTTTTGATCTATGTCGAAGGTGTCAACGTTGATAACGATTCGCTAGTTTTGATTAGCACAAAACCGCAAAACATAGTGTAAAAGAGGTTAATTATGACGTGGAAAGATTTGCATAAAATGTTTCAGGCATCTAACAATGTTTGAAATTATCGCAGGATTGGCAGCGTTCGCTATATTCATATCGTGTGCGTATCGTTGGCTTTGGCGCGATGAAAAGCCGGTGTTGCATAGCATGCTGGCAGCCGTCGCGATTTTCGCCATGCTCTTTGTCGCTGAGGATGGGCTAATGGAAGCGGCGAGATTGGCAGCGTTTTTAATTATGATTGTGGTCGTAGGGCTTGTGATTGCGGCCGTAATAAATAGGGGGTTAGACTGATGACTAGGTTAAATAGGGTACTGATTATAATCATACTGTTTTCCGTGCTGTTATGGGGATTGATAGAAGTTACTGCGCTGTGGGCAGACCGTGCCGTCGAGGGCGTGTCGTATGGTGATTTTCATTTGGCGCTTG
>CAYGMR010000465.1:0-4709 GCA_964350725.1 uncultured Ardenticatenaceae bacterium
CCGACACCTCAGTGCGTGCACATTTGCGCCAAGTGTTGTTCCAATTGCGTAAGTCAATTCCTGATTTTGTGGTGGAGGATACGGCCGCTGCGGCTGAGCTCAGTGCAAGCGTTGCGCTGCTCATCACCAACCGCCACACCATCCAAATCAATCCAGACGCACCTGTGTCAATCGATACGGTGGAATTTGATACCTTATTGAGCCAGGTTCAAAGCCACGATCATTTTGATTTATTAACCTGTCACCAATGCCAGGAAGATTTAAACACCGCCACGACCCTCTACAGCGGCCCCTTTTTGGCTGACTTCTATTTAGAAGACAGTAACGAATTTGAAGAATGGACCGCCATAAACCGGCAAAAGTATCTGGGAAAAATGCTTGATGTTCTCGAAACCTTAACGGCCGTTGCCTTACGTCAACAAGCGTATGCTGTTGCCCAACAATATGCCGAACGTCAGTTAGAACTAGATAATCTGCGTGAAAGCGCCTACCAGCAGTTGATGGAAATCTTGGCTCGCAATGGTCAACGTAACGCAGCGCTGGCACTGTATGAAAAATGCCGCCGTTTGTTCAACGCAGAGTTAGGCTTGGCGCCCGCAGCGCGTACTACCGAGCTTTATAAGCAAATATCAGCCGGTGATCTGCGCTTAGATTCAATATCGGTCCAAGGGGTGAAGGGTTACGATTTACAAGAAGAAATTGGGGCTGGCGCCTACGGCGTCATTCATCGAGCACTGCAGCCAGTCGTTGGTCGCGAAGTGGCCGTCAAAATCATTCATCGTCAGTATGCCAACGATCCCGCCTTCATTCGCCGCTTTGAAACCGAAGCCCAAACCATTGCGCGGCTGGAACACCCGCATATCGTGCCATTGTATGACTTTTGGCGTGATCCAGATGGTGCTTATTTGGTGATGCGCTTGCTGCGCGGTGGCAATTTGCTGACAGCGTTAGCTAAAGGACCCTGGTCTGTCGCACGCACACGCACATTATTAGACCAAATCTGTGCGGCCTTGGCTGCCGCCCATCAGCAGGGCATTGTCCATCGTGACATCAAACCGGCGAATATCTTATTTGATGAAAGCGGCAATGCCTATCTATCCGATTTTGGCATCGCCAAAGATTTGCATAACAATCAAGGGCTTACGACTGATGGCAGCATGTTGGGCACACCTGACTACATCTCGCCAGAACAAATACAAGAAGCGCCAGTCAGCCCGCAATCAGATATTTACAGTTTGGGGGCGGTGCTTTATGAGATGTTGACCGGCGAAAAGCCATTCCCTGATGTAGCTTTGATGACCCTCTATCAAAATCATCTGTCTGAGCCCATTCCGCTTGTGGCAGATAGCCATCCAGATCTCTCGCCGCAAATCGATGCTGTGATTCAAAAAGCGACGGCCAAAAAACCGGCGGACAGATTTGCCGATGCCATGACCTTCGCCAAAGCTTTTGGGCAAGCTGTCGACGGCCGTTTAGATATGCCCACCGTAATCGCCCAAATGCCCACGGCGCTTGAAGTCGTCAACCCATATAAAGGCTTGCGTGCTTTTCAAGAGGCAGATACGCGCGACTTTTTCGGTCGTGATAATCTTACCAGCCAACTCATTGAGCATTTGCACGCAAGCAGTTTCTTAGCCATTGTGGGCCCCAGCGGCAGCGGTAAATCCAGCGTGGTGAAAGCGGGCATGATGCCAGCTTTACGCCAGGGTGCCATTCAAGGCTCAGACAAATGGTTTATAGCCGAAATGGTACCAGGCACACATCCATTGGAAGAACTGGAATTAGCATTGTGGCCCATTGCTGTCGATCCGCCACCCAGCCTGGTCGAACCGATGCAGCGCGATCCACGCGGCATGCTGCGTACCATCCGCCGCATACTGCCCAAGGAAGAAGATGCGCAACTACTGTTGGTGATTGACCAATTTGAAGAGTTGTGGAGTCTGACATCTGCCGAACGACGTCAACATTTTCTCGATAGTTTACTGGCGGCAATTAGTTCGCCGCAATGTCCGCTGCATGTGGTCATCACTTTACGCGCGGATTTTTATGATCGGCCGTTGCAATATCAGCCCCTCGCGGAATTGTTCAAACAAAACAGTGAGGTGGTGCTGCCGCTGAGCCATGACGAGTTGACCTGGGCGATTCAGGAACCAGCGCGGCGTGTGGGCGTTGCGTTTGAAGACACCGTCCTATCTGCGATTGTGGCTGAAGTCCATGACCAACCGGGTATATTGCCTTTGTTGCAATATGCCATGACAGAATTATTTGATGCGCGTACTGGCAGCCAAATCACACGTGCCGCTTTTGATGAAATTGGCGGCGTCTTGGGCGCATTGCCACAGCGCGCTGATGAAATTTATGACAGCTTGTCATCTGCCGATAAAGTGGCATGCCGCCACTTTTTCTTGCGCTTATTGACGGTGGGTGAAGAGGCGACACGCCGCCGGGTACTGCTCTCTGAATTAGCAGCGTTAAATCTGGAAAATGAGCTTAACATCCCTGCCGATTCCCCCATAATCGATATCGCTAATCGCTTTGGCGATGCCCGTTTACTTACTTTTGACCATGATCCCCTGACTCGGCAGCCGACGGTGGAAGTGGCACATGAAGCATTACTGCGCGAATGGGATCGGCTGCGTACCTGGTTGGATGAGAGCCGTGAAGATTTGCGTTTGCAGCGTTTGTTGGCAACGGCCGTTGCTGAATGGCAAAATGCAGCTAAAAATCCAGGCTACCTGTTACACGGCGCACGCTTAATCCAATATGAAGGCTGGGCGACCACAACGAGCGTCGCCCTTACCGCTGATGAGCATGCTTTTCTCAATGCCAGTATCATGGCACGCAGCCAACGCCAAGCAGAAGAAGCCGCCCGCCAACAACGCGAGTTGCAAACCGCCCAAAACTTAGCTGAAACAGAACGTCAGCGTGCCGAAGAGCAGGTTGCAGCAGCACAAAACTTACGCCGCCGTGCGGCCTATTTGGGGGTTGCGCTAGTTGTGGCCGCTATTTTGGCAATTGCGGCACTTTTTGCGGGCAACCAAGCGAATAATAATGCAGAAACGGCCGTTGCTGCCCAAGCCGATGCCCTCGCCCAAGCAGAAGAAGCCCAAAACAGTGCCAATCTAGCGGCCACAGCCGAAGCCCATGCGGAAGCCGAACGAATCGTCGCTCAAGAAAATGAAGCGGTGGCTATTGCCGCCCAGGAAGAAGCGATTGCCCAAGCCGAAATTGCTCGCTTTAATGAAGGACAGGCGCAAAGCCTTGCTTTAACCAGCGGCGCCCGGGAGATATTTAGCGGCGGCAACGTTGACCTCGCTCTGGCTTTAGCGGTGCAAGCAGTCTCTATGGAACAGCCGCCAACTGAGGCTGTACGAACTTTAAACGATGTCGCCTATGCCCCTGGAACGCGCCTTATCTATGAAAACGAGGACCAGGACACTTACATGGACTTGGTAGAGATGCTGCCTGGTGACTCCCATCTAATTTCACAAGATAGCGGGCACACGTTGACCGTGTGGGACCCCAACAGCCGTGAGATACTTAACCAATTTGATACGGCCAATGGGGACGCTACTTTTAGGCGGCTGGTAAACATCCCCGATAGCACCTACATCGCCACGTCTTACGATAACAATGAGCTTATCATATGGGATTGGGCGACCGGTGAAAAGGTGCAGACATGGGCCGACATTGACATGACCAATCCAGGAAGGCTCTTTGGTGTGCCGGGCGGGGAACTCGTTGTCAGCACGATCTACCAGGGTGTAAGTGAAACAGAAGTTGACGGTGTGCCCGCAGGCTTTAGTCTGACTGGTTGGGACATTGAAAGCGGTGAACAAGTTTATCATATCGATGGCGAGCCGGGAGAGAGGTTCACCTGGCACGTGGCTACGCCAGATAGCGAGACAGTCCTCATTGCCGCGTCGGTTTTAAATGAAGAATATCACTTTACGGGGGAGTCTCGACTGCTCTTGATTGATCTTAAGACCGGCGAGATTGTGAGCGAGCCAGCGCTTGCTCAATTTAGCGGTAACAATTACATTGAATCTATTTCTATTAATCCGGCAGGCGATCAGGCGTTTGCGATCTTTACCGACATTGACGATCAGAGCTTCGAAACCGCTGCTGATATAAGTGGACGCACGGCAGGATCAACAGGCGTTTTTCTTTCTCTGCCTGCGGGTGAGGTTTTGGAAACAGTGGAATTTGACACGGATGTACGTTTCTCAAAATACAGTCCTGATGGCAATCAAATTGTTGTAATGATACCTGATCCATCTCAAAGATACTTTGCCTTATTAGATGCCATGACCGGGAAAGAACTGACCCAATTGGGAAGCCGCAACGACGGGCATGCAGGCGATGTTAATGGCGTTGACTATATCGCCTTTACGCCTGATGGTAAACGCCTGGTCAGCGGCGACGCGAATGGCGCAGTGCTGCTGTGGGACACGGAAACGGGCGAAATCATTCAGCGTCTTTCTGGCCATGATGGAAGCATTTTTAGTGTAGTAGTGAGTCCCGATGGACAGACTGCCATCAGCAACGGGGCTGGTGGAAACGTTGGCACCCTGCGCTTCTGGGATATACGTCAGGACGTGACTGCGCAAGTTTTCGAAGAGCATATGGCTGAGATAATCATCGCTGTGGCCATCAGCCCTGACGGCACAAAGGCAATCTCGACTGCTTATTTCGACCCTGACGAAACA
>CAYGMR010000466.1:0-4709 GCA_964350725.1 uncultured Ardenticatenaceae bacterium
TAATATCTTTGCCCAAAGTTTGGCAAGCGGGCAGTCGATGGCAATTGGTGTGCTGACCCAAAATTTCGGCAGCCCTTTTTACGATAGCATTTTGCACGGCATCCTGGAGGGCTTGGATGATACAAATTATTGGCCGCTCTTTGTCGACGGCCGTTGGCAGTCAGTCATCGAGGAACGCGCCTTAACTATGCTCTTAAACCGGCAGGTAGATGGTCTTATTGTCCTGGGTGGCCAGGTCCCCGAAACAAAACTACAAGAAATCGCCACGAAAAAACCATTAATTGTTGTTGCGCGTAAGTTGGTCACACTGCCAGACCAATGTGTTTTTGTGAACAACTTTGAAGCTGCCTACAAGGCAACAAAATATCTGCTAAATCGCGGACATCGTGATATTGCCCACATTTCGGCGCCAACCGATGATACAACGGCCGTCAATGATATTACTGAACGTTACAGGGGGTATGTGCAAGCCTTAACAGATGCGGGGATTGAACCAGATCCACGTCTACTGGTTGAAGGCAATTTGAGACAACAATCGGGGGTTTTGGCTGTGGAAATGTTGTTGGGAAGGGAACGGCCGTTTAGTGCTATCTTCTGTGCCAACGACCAAATGGCTTTTGGGGCCAGGTTAGCCTTACACCGGCTGGGTATACGTGTGGCGGATGATGTCTCGCTGGTTGTCTTTGACGACGAATCATCGGCAGCTTATATGATTCCCCCCCTGACAACTGTCCGACAACCGGCTATTGAATTAGGGCAAGTGGCCGCCGACGCGATTCTAGCGTTGATCAACAAAAAAACGCCTTCAATACCAACTTTTGATGCAGAGTTAATTATCCGCGAATCGGTTGCACGGCATCGGTAGGTCTAGGTTCGCTGGGCTTATTTGTATAAAACCGTAGATAAACCAAATCCAACTATTCCCTCCAAACAGTTTATGACTCAAATTTATTGTTGGGCTTTTTGCTATGGGTCATTTTCAGCCAATAATTCTTTAACAATTTATAAAACGACGTATGCTTCACGAAGAATTTTTGAAGAATTTTTGGGGAATATTAGCGTCTATCCAACTCATCCAACAATATCACGCTCAGGTCGAAAAAATTATCCGTTACGGTGGCAGCCGCAAAGAAAGCAGCGTACGCAAACCGTTCCAGGATTTGCTGGAAGCGTACGCCCGCCAGAAAAACCTGGAGATGATTGCCGAACTCGATTATCGCACACGCAAAGGACACACTGTCTACCCCGACGGCACGTTGAAGGATGCCCTACGCCAGGATTGGGGTTATTGGGAGAGCAAAGACGATCAGGATGATCTGAACCTCGAAGCAGGTCGGCTGCACGCTGTGTTGGGCGTTTTTGACTTGGCAAAACTCCATGCTTTGAATTTGCTGGCGAGTTAACGTGCTCAACTTTTGCCCGCCGGCGGGAATGATACACCTATTCCCATCCTGACAGAAGCATCTGCATGTGCCAGGCGATATCCGGGTTTTCGTAGAGGGTGTTAACCATTCGGGTATACACCCGGGTAAATGTCTCATTATTAGCGAGGTCTCCGAAAACCGGTTTCAATTTCAGGAAGGAAAGTTTATCGGTCTGCGTGAAGGCTGCAGCCTGGTGCAGCTCCGCCCTCATCGCGTCGGTGATATCGAGTTGCTTGCCATCTTGGCTGGTGCCTCGATCAGAATAATAACACCATGCGGCGATCACCAGCGTCGCATATTTAATGCTGCCGCCTATTTTTAGGTTTTCTTGGATGGTTGGAATCAGGAATTTTGGCAGCTTGGATGAGCTTTCCAAACAAATGCGGGCCAGGTCGTCTTTGATGTTCGGATTCCCAAATCGTTCAATCAGGCTGTCTTTGTAGGCGTCAAGGTCAATACCATCAACAGCGTCTAGTACTGGCGTCGCCTCGACATCCATGAAGCGCCGCAGGTACGTGGCAAAAAGCGGATCCGCCATGCAGCCATCAATCGTCTCATGCCCCTGGATGGATCCTAACAGGCCGAATACGGAATGCCCGGCATTAAGCAAGCGGAGTTTCATCTTCTCATAAGGCGTCACATCGGTTACAAACTGAACACCGACCTTCTCCCACAGGGGCCTTCCATCAGAGAAGGTGTCTTCGATGACCCATTGGATGAAAGGCTCACAGGTGACCGGCCACGCATCCTGCACACCGAACGTGTTATCCAGATATTCGATATCGGCCGGGGTGGTGACGGGTGTAATCCGGTCCACCATGGCATTCGGGAAACATACCTCACGCTCGATCCACTGCGCGAGATCCGCATCTTGTTTGTTTGCGAATGCCAGGAGCATCTTGCGCGTTATATCACCGTTGTGCTGAATGTTGTCACAGGATTGGATGGTGAATGGCTGCAATCCTGCTGCTCGCCGTTTTTTAAGTGCCGCTGTCAGATAGCCAAAGACCATTTTCGGGCTAGACGGATTCGCCAGATCATTGATCACGTCGGGATGGTCGAAATCAAACGCTCCGGTGGCGGGATTGAAATTGTAGCCCCCTTCGGTGATGGTTAGTGAGACGATCTTTGTTTGGGCACTTGCCATTTTGTCTATGACCGCGGCCGGATCATCGCATCCGAGTATGAAGTCAAGTAATGAGCCGATCACGCGGTTTTCGATGTTTCCGTCCGGCTGCTTTACGATTAGTGTGTAGAGATAATCCTGACTTTTTAGAATATTTGCGATTTTGCGATCCGCTTCGCGCAATCCCACACCGCAGATGCCCCAATTTGTCACGCCAGTAGCGCTTATGAGATCGTCAGTATAGAAGGCTTGGTGTGAGCGATGAAATCCACCCACCCCGACATGCACGATGCCAGCGGTGAGCTGACTCCGGTTGTATGCTGGTCGCGCAATCTCTTTGGGTAGAAGATGAAGATTTTGTTGGTTCAACTGGACAGGTTCTTTCATGATGGTTTTCTCCTTACTGCGGCTAATCCGGGATAGCACGCCCAACGTCATAGTTCACCTATCCCAGCAAGGGGCAAACTTTGACTTTTGATTAAGGGTTATAATTGTCATTAAACTTTAGCTGTCAGCGCGTGACAGTGATCAGGTGAAACGCCTTGTTATGCATTTATATTGGGACTAATTCTTGATGTCGGACTGCATATTCTTGTTACTCCTACTCATGGAGTAGAATCTCGAATTTCGATTATTCTATTCGCGTTCTCAATTGATTCATTGTTCACCAACTCCGCATTCGGTCCATCGTTAGTCAATACCCTCCACATTGACTCCTCTCTCGTCATTTTCATCACCTGATTATGGCGCTTCAATACGCGCCGTTTGCATTCCTCAAGCGGCACATAGAGAAACCATCCCTCGTCAAAAACATCGAGCCGGAGAAGATTCCATGGGCTTTCACTCAATAGGAGATAATTTCCTTCCACGATCACGATCTTTTTCCCTGGTTCCAGGCAGATACTCCGCTCTTCAGGGTCACGATTACTGTGATCGAAACCTGAAAAATAACCAGAACCAGTTCTATGTGCTTGGATCAGATCGTCTACCAACTTTCGAGCGTTAAACGTGAATGGCGCCCCTCTTCTCTCATAAGCTTCTTGAGGATTATCCATCGCGTCCAGTTCAGAACGATAGAAATGATAGCCGTCCATCGGAATCACATAGATAACGTTTTTTTATCCATAAAAAAATCGTTTTAATTATTTGAAATTATATATTACAAGATTGTGTTGACAAAAGGCAGACAGGACGTTTGTCGAGTCTGATGATAAAATTTTTCTAAAACCAGCTTTTCCAAGCCGCAAATATACAAAGCGTTTTGGCTTAGGGATGACGATTAAATAATGCAGGAAAGTTCATCGTCATCCTGGAGGAACGTTAAGGAAACAACTGCGTTGTCTTATCATAACTCCGTTCCTTAGGAGGGAAATAATGAATAGATTTAATCAAACAGCATTTATGCCTATTGATCAAGAAGAAAAAGAGTTAATGGAATCAATAGAACGTGAAGAGTGGCACTCTGTTGAAAACTTAGAACAAGAGAAAGAAAAGGCTATACAGGCTGCTCGCGCTACCTGACAACTTGTTCTTGCACCCGGTGTTCTTTTATTTACCAGCTCTATAACGTCGCCACACAATCCAGATTGCAGCCAACACAGCAATAATAATTGAAATGAATGTGGCGATAGCGATGCTGAGGTCAAAATTACCAATTGTAATGACCCGGCTGTCCAAACGCACCAGTTCCAACAAACTACGGCCGATCGCATAAAAGATCAGGTAGCCAGCCATGAGTTCGCCGCTCAACAAACGGTCACCGTAACGCTTTGCCAAAATATAAAGCACAACAAAGGTCAACAAGCTCCACAATGATTCATATAAAAAGGCAGGGTGAAAACGCACAGCATCATGATATTCTGCCAGACGATAGGCAGGATCAATGGTGACCGCCCAGGGGAGTTCGGTAGGACGGCCGTATAATTCCTGGTTAAAAAAGTTACCCCAACGCCCAAAAACTTGACCCAGCGCCAAACCAACAACCGCCAAATCTGCCCAAGCCAGCATCGGTATTTTGGCGCGGCGTGAATAGATGAAGAGCCCCAATGCGCCCCCCGCAATGCCACCATAAATGCCCAGGCCACCATTACGGAAATTGATTAACTGATAAGGATTGCGGAAATAATCCAGGGGTGACTCGATGCCCACCGCCGCCATAC
>CAYGMR010000467.1:0-2950 GCA_964350725.1 uncultured Ardenticatenaceae bacterium
GTACCACACCTATGGCTATTACGAAAAAGAGGATGGTAAAGCGGCTTTGGATTGGTTTGCCGCCGAAACTGGCTTGAATTCTTCCCAAATTGGTCTGGCAGGCGTTTCCTATGGGGCCGCGACCGTTTTGCAAATGCTGCCATTGGTAGATGACGTGGCCTTTGTGCTTTCTGACTCGCCGTATCAAGACTTGAGGACCATCGTTGAACATCAATCGACAGCGCAATTTGGTTCGGTAGTGAAACCATTTGTCCCGGGCGCTTTTCTTGTATCAGAACTGCGTGCGGATTTTGATGCTGACGAAGTCTCGGCAATGGACGGCATTGCAGAGACGGATGTGCCTGTGTTTTTGACCCATTCATTGCAAGATGAATTCACGCCATCCACAAATTCAGATGCGATCTTTGCTAACAGTGATCCTGCTATTACCGACTATTTGTTAACCGATTGGGGTGCCTCTCATGCCGCTTCGATCATTGTCGACTATGATTTGTACAAACAAAATGTGGATCAGTTTTTGGCAACATATGCACCGGATTTTGGGTTGAATAGTGAGTAAAGCCTGGTCGGTCGCCGCCGCATTCAAAAATTCTGCACCGGGATTGATTGCGATTGTGGGTGGTGGTGGCAAAACAAGTCTCCTGTTTGCTTTAGCCGCAGCCTTGCCGGGAAATGTGGTTCTGACGACAACGACACGCATATTTGCGGCACAGATGGGGTTGGCAACGGCCGTTCTTCAGTTTGACCATGAAGCTGCGGAAGAGAAGGCGTTTACGGCAGCACTGACACAACTGTTGAGGCTGCATGGCTGTTGTTTGGTTGTGGGGCCAGCGCAGGAGGATAAAGCACATGGCGTATCGCCACATCTGCCAGGGCAGTTGTTGGCACGGCCAGATGTGGATTTTGTGCTGGTTGAAGCGGATGGGTCACGAATGCGCCCGATCAAAGCGCCGGTTGAACATGAGCCGGTGATTCCGCGAGAAACAACCCTGGTTGTGCCGGTTGTGGGCATTGATGCGCTGGATTTGCCTTTGGATGCAGTTGCCCACAGACCGGAGAAAATCGCCGCAATTCTGAATCTGCCACCTGATTCAATGCCCCACCATAAATTGACTGAAGCTGAAATCGCGGCTGTATTGGCTCATCCGGAAGGTGGGTTGAAAGATGTGCCGCCCGGCGCTGAGGTGGTTGTGCTGATCAATAAGGTGGAAACGGCCGTTCAACGTCAAGCAGCCTTCAAAATTGCCCGCCAGGTTTTGTATACACAACAAATTAAACAAGTTGTTATTGGCGCACTCAAAAAAGATCGACCTATTCGCGCCGTGGTACGCCGTGTAACGGCCGTTGTCCTCGCCGCTGGGCAAAGCAAACGCATGGGGCAGACCAAGCAGTTGTTACCCTGGGGGGATACGACGGTGTTGGGACAAGTTCTGCTGAATTTGAAAGAAACGGCCGTCCACGACATCCTGGTCATTTCCGGTCACGAAGCAGACAAAATCGAAAAGATTGCGGCCACAGAAGGCGTTTCCGCAATCCGCAACCCGCACTTCGCATTTGGCGAGATGTTATCATCTTTGCAAACGGCCGTAACGCAGCTGCCACCCCATATTGATGCCGTCCTGGTCATGCTTGCCGATCAACCCCTAGTCACACCAGATATTATTGACCAATTGCTTGTCGCCTATTGGCAAGGGCAAGATAAAATTGTTGCGCCCGTTTATGCTGGCAAACGAGGCAATCCGGTGTTGATTGACCGGGCACATTTTGCAGAATTGCTTGACTTGCCATTGGATGCTGCCCCGCGCGATTTGCTCAAGCGGTATTCAACCCTGCTTGTGCCGGTTGACTCCGATTCTGTTTTGAAGGATTTGGATGAGTGGGAGATGTATGTGAAGGAACGGCCGTGTCAGCCTCCTAGAATCAAATGACCAACGATAGTATATGTCCCGTCAATAATGCGATCACGAACAATAACCGGCTACAAATCGTCAGCCCTAAGTAGTTTGTCTTTAGTTACCTGAGAATAGCTTGGAGGCGTGTAATAGCAAAAGGATTTTGGATGGAAAGATGGTAAAACAGCTCAGAAAGAGCTAATATCAAATGATGGATGGAGATTGATGAGTACCGACAAAAATGCAATTAATATTTTAGCTATCCCAGGGAGTTTGAGAGAAGCTTCACTCATTCGAAAATTACTGTTTGGATTACAACCACTTGCACCGGAAGGTGTTGCAATTACTATTTTCGAATTACATGATATTCCCCTATACAACCATGATATAGAAATCAATGTTGGTTTCCCACCGGCGGTGCAAGCCATGCGTGAGGCGATTGCTGCCTCTGATGGTTTAATTTTTGCCACACCAGAATATAATGGTAGTTATTCGGGTGTCTTAAAAAATAGTATTGATTGGGCCTCGCGTCAAGGTTTACTGGCAAAACGACCGGTTACCCCGATTTCTGGTTCACCCGGTGCGTTGGGCGCGACCAAAGCACAAGAACATTTACGTGCGGTTTTAGGGCATTTGGGGATGTATGTTATGACACGGCCGTCGCTCGCAATCCCACAATTGGATAAAAAAATCGTAGATGATGTTATCATCGATGAGCCAACACAAAAATTTATCAGAGCCTGGTTGTTAGCCTTTCAAGAATGGATCATTCAGTTGAATAAGTAACTATAACTGACCAGGTTACAGCAACTTGGCCAGTTTTATTTGCCTAAATGCGTGATTTTGATGTGGGTAACGGCCGTTACCTATTTCGAATTACATGACTAGCCGCATATTGGATCTGATAAGCGCAATCGCGTACTTGCTCGAAAAAGTTAGCGTCATCCGCAGTAAACAAATTTGCTAATACATTTAACTTTTCCACAACAATATCGTATTTAGCACCTCGGCTAGGGTTATCATGTGTTATTTGGCTGATTTCCTGAATCTTATCCCTG
>CAYGMR010000467.1:2960-4279 GCA_964350725.1 uncultured Ardenticatenaceae bacterium
CTTCTTGGTGCCTGGCCGCTCGCACAGCTTCTTTCACCTCGTTAGCTAATTTTGAAGCTGAAGCTATATCCCAGGCCACAGCCACATCACGTAAGCTGCCATATAAGAAATCCATTGCTTGGACACCAGCTTCTTTGGGCGTTACGATTTGAATAAGATGTTCATAATCGCATACCAGTGCATTATTCAAGTAGAAGCCTAGCAGGATGGGAAACATCGTATTAATTGGCTGATTACTTGACCATTCTGCTTGTAAGCGTAACTCAAGTCGTTGTGTTGGTTGTAATTTTGTGCCGTTGTTGAGCACAATCTTCTCTTTTTGTCCGCCTTCTATTTGTGCAACTTCTTGTTCGTCCACTAAAAGAGTGATGACGTTTAAGGGAGCGGCCGTTGCGTCAATTTCTAGCTCCGCAATGAATTCTTCCTCAAAGATATTCGCAAATGGCATGGGGGGTAGAGCTGTATCTGTACTCGAAGGGAGAACACCTTGCACATTGTAATTTCGCTGCGCGACATCATTGTCTGACTTCAATCGATCCCACAATGCATAAAAATGATGGCCGCCTGGATTGGCGATTACATCCTGCAGGCCGCCTATTGGTGGTGCTGCTGCATCAGCAGGATCACTGATGCTGGTAACAGCGGCAAAGGCGCAGCAATGCGGTGGCACACTAACCGGAACTTCCCATTTTGTGAATCGAACGGTCGCTCTGCCCATCCCAGGTTGATAATTGTTTTGGGGTGTATCAATAAAAAGAAGTGGGTTTGGCGTCCCATCGGGAACCAGCAAGATGAGTGAGTCCAAACTAACGCCAGGATAGGCCAAGAAGATATGCACTTGTACATTGGCACCTGCAGAGGGTAATGGCTGACAAGTATGAACGCGAACATACATATAATTTGGGCCACTGTAGCTCGGTTGGCGATGAGCAGGGAAATGTTGTTTAGTAAACAAATCATCTCCTCTTTGATTGGGATTTATTACAGAAGTGAGAGGGTCGACAAACGCATAGGCGTGATGCACGTCACCTGCATATGGTTCCACCTCTGCATTCCAGATGTCAGAACGACTTGTCCAATTCGTAATGGGTGGATGTAGTTCCGAAGGATTAGACCCATCATCATAAGGGAAATCACGTACGATTTGGAAGAAGTTCTCATGGGGATCGGTACCCCGCGGGCCACTTTCACCCAGGGGATTATAGGCATTGCCTAGATTGGGGTTGTAGGTATCAATATCTTGTAAATCCGCAGTTGTTATACGGGGGGAATTGGGTCTATCTGGTACCATGACTGCGCAAGTAGAGCCAGAAGGTAAC
>CAYGMR010000467.1:4289-4686 GCA_964350725.1 uncultured Ardenticatenaceae bacterium
AAAGACATGGCCAAGCTCATGAGCTAATAAATAGTGATTATGCTCTAGTTGGTCAATCTCTAAAATTATATAAGCCTCAGATGAGGCGCAATTATGGGCGATACCCCCGCCTCGATTATTACCCAACTCATCTACTAGGTATATCTCAATCCAGTTTGGACTTGGGGTAAAGCCACCATTAATTTCGGTGGGCAAACTGTTTTCTTGGGCAATGGTTGTTATCGAAAAACTGGTGGCATCCCCAAACGGGGGTAATGTGTTGGGTAAGGTTATATTAGGATCAGGGTCGAGCCGAATGCCCCCTTTTGTCCACCATACTTCGCAAGCCGCATTGATGACTGTTTGAACTTTACTTTCGATGGTTAGGGGGTTTAATATCACTTTGGATAATAAGACA
>CAYGMR010000468.1:0-4681 GCA_964350725.1 uncultured Ardenticatenaceae bacterium
GGTCTCAACCGCGACTATGCCGACCCTGAACGCTGCGTCACCGGGCTGATCGGTTTTGGCGGTGAGGGTAAGAGCAGTTTAGCACGCCGTTGGGTAGACATGTTGGACGATTTTCCAAATCGTCCTACGAGGGTCTTTTGGTGGGGTTTTTACGACAACAGCAGCGTCGATGAATTTTTCGAGGCGGCGCTGAACTTTATCAGTGGCGGCACGATTGACACGCGCCGTATCCCATCCAGCAGCGCCAAGGCGCAGGTTTTGGCGGCAATGCTGGCGAATGGCCACTACATCTTCGTCCTCGATGGCCTGGAAGTTTTGCAGCGGCAAGAAGGCGACCAGTACGGTTTGCTGAGCAGCCCCGATTTGTTAACCTTTTTGGAACTGTTTGCCGCGCCTGGCCACAACAGCTTCTGCCTGATCACCAGCCGCGCACCACTGCTCGATTTGATGGCCTACACCAGTTATATCCATCGTGATGTGGGGCCGGTGTCGTTGGCCGACGGCCGTTCCCTTTTGCGTGCCCTGGGTGTACACGGCCGTGACGACGAATTAAACCAAGTGACAACACAATGGGATGGTCACGCCTTGACCTTGTCTCTGTTGGGCACTTATCTGCAGTGGCAGCATGATGGTGATGTGGGCTTTGCACACGAATTGGATGTAGGGTCAAAGCGCGCTTTGACCCTAGACGACGATGCGCCCGACGCAGCCAAACAGCGTTATGCCCACGTCCATCGTGTTTTGCGGCGGTATGATGAGCATTTGACTGATCCCGAACGCGCCTTCATGACCTTATTCAGCGCCTTCCGCACGCCGGTATCCCCCGACGCCTTTGCCCGTGCATTTCGCACCCCACCCGATCACGGTAGAGACGCCCCGCCGGGGCGTCTCGCTAATACGCCATATGCTGAGGGCAAACACACAGGTTTGCCCCTACAAAATGTGTTGGCGGAGTTGGATGATGACGAGTTTGATGCCTTGGTGATACGCTTGGTGGGCTACCGGCTGCTGCGCCACAATGCCGAGGCAGAGGCCTACACCACCCATCCGCTGGTGCGCGGCCATTACCTGGCGCGCCTGACCAGCAGCGGACAGGCTGTGTACTTCCACACGCGACTGAAAAAATATTACTTGGATTTGGCAAACGACACACCGCAAATTAAGACATTGGAGCATTATGGCCCGTTTATCGAAGCAGTTTACCATGCTTGTCGTGCTAATTCCTATGATGAGGCGTATCGTATTTATGACGAGATATTTGTTAGAATTGATCGATATGTATTAATGAAAGAATTCGGTGCTTATGAAACTGAATTGGCATTGGCACAGAATTTTTTTCCAAGCGAGGACATTAGTCAGGAACCTTTGATTGGATTGCCTAGTGATAAAAGCTTGATCTTGAACACAATGGGTTTTTGTAATATGAGTCTGGGTCGATTGGAAACGGCCGTCTCTTTCTATGAACGTCGAATAGTGTTGAGCCAAAAAATCAAAGATTGGGACGAGACTGGAAGAGGTTATCAGAATCTGGCACAACTTAATGCACATCTGGGGAGATTGATTAATAGCGCAGATGTTGCTGAACGTGCATTAGAACTAGCTCGATACCCTGCAAATGAGAGAAGCGAACTCAATTCATTGAAATGGAAAGGACGAGTCGAACAGAATGAAATAAATTCGTTAAGATGTAAAGCTTGGGCTTATCACTTACTAGGTAAAATTGGTATAGCAGAGGAAACTTTCCGTCAGGCAGAGTCACTGCAACGGAAATATGATAGCAATATAAAATTCCTTTATAGTTTTCGCGGTATTCAGCATGCAGATCACTTGTGGCGGGTGGGGTCAGCCGACTATGCGCGGCGCGTCACGGCCGCCAATCTGGAAATTTGTGAGCGGCATCGCTGGCCTGACAAAATCAGCATGTGTCACCGCGTCCTGGGTGAACTGGATGCCGTAGACGGGCAAAACGAAGCTGCCTACACTCATTTCGACAGTGCTCTCACCATCGCCCGTGGCATTTCCCGTCGGGATGTCCTCATCGAGGCGCTGCTGGCGCGTGGGCGTTGGGTGGCGCACCTGGCGTTTGCAGAATTGACAAGTTTTAATCCACAAGGTTTG
The DNA here is from genome assembly GCA_964350725.1 of uncultured Ardenticatenaceae bacterium. Classification (GTDB taxonomy): domain Bacteria; phylum Chloroflexota; class Anaerolineae; order Promineifilales; family Promineifilaceae; genus JAACFF01. The sequence goes on from CAYGMR010000468.1 coordinate 2,119, forward strand.
CAAAGTGGGCCTTCTGAAAACTTGTCAATTCTAACTCTTTTGCCGCAAGCCTTCTCCGACCTCAACGAAGCCCTCGGCTACGCCACAGACAGCGGCTATCGCCTCTACGCCGCCGACATCCGCAATGCCCTCGCCTGGGCGTATCTGGCCGCTGGTGCCGCTGATACCGCCCGCCAGGAAGCCACCCGCGCCCGCAGCATGTCGCAGGAAATGGGCTACTATTGGGGGCAGGTGGATGCAGATGAAGTGTTGGCCGTGATCGCCTAACCGTGTCATTGCTTCGACAGGCTCAGTACAGGGCTGAGCGCAGTCAAGCATCCCGACGGCCTCGGGCAAACCAGCATCTAGGGATTCCTCATTACGCTGCGCTGCATGCGGAATGACACGGCCGAAGCATTTTGTCATCAAACACAGTAGCCGCAGTTTCCAACCGCGCACTCTAAACGTGTCATGCTGAACGCAGTGAAGCATCCCGACGGCCTTGGATAGACCAACACCAAGGGATTCCTCATTACACTGCGCTGCATTCGGAATGACACGGGCTTAAGTCTTTGTTATTCTTGCAGAATTAATGGTAAGAATGAATGTGTCAAATCTGATTCGGTCACCACAAAATTGAATGTATAACTCGTTTCTGCGGGGCCGGTTTGTTGCGACCAAAACGTGTATTGCCTTGCAACCAATGGTGGTGTAAACCCAATCGCCCCATTCCCCGCCGCCATATCATCCAAAATATCCGTGCTCACATGATCTAAACTTGGGCCAAAATGGGTGTAGCCCAACAAATTGGCCACATTTGTGCCTGTGGGTGCTTCGGTGAAGCTGTTGCCATCCTGCACAGCAATAAATGCCGTGTCATCTGTGGATGTATAGGCTGTCAGGTAAACGGCCGCTAGTTGGTAACCAAAAGGAATTGTTGTCGTGAAATATTCCAAATCACCCGCCACCGAAGTCGCGCTGACAAGATTCGAGCCAGGCGTTAACGTGATGGGCGTGGGCATCTCCCGATCATCAGACAAATCGCCATCAGCTGCTTCGTCATAAACCGCCTGCGACACCTGGAAATCAAGCCCATAAGTGACTGGAACTGCGCTCAATTCCTGCACCCAAAATGAATAATCGCCTGCTGGCAGCGGGGCTACAAAGCCAATCGCACCAGGGCCAGCCGCCAAATCGTCCAGAATATCGGTGCCCACCTGGTCATTACCTGTGCCGAAATGCCCATAACCGAGCAAGTTGGCGACTTCGGTGCCGCTGGGGGGTTCCGTAAAAGGTGTGCCACCTTGCATGGCGATGAAGGAGAGATCGTCATCCGACAGAAACGCATCCAAAATGAGCGCATCCAGTTGCAAGCCAGCGGGAATCTGGATCGTAAAATAGTCACGGTCCCCGCCGACTGTCGTAGCCGTGACGGTATTGCTGCCTGCGGTGAAGGGTAACAAAGTTGGTGCCAGACGATCATCCGCTAAATCACCGTCGACTGCTTCATCATACGCGGTGTCGGCAAAAACCGCTGCTGAAAGGACCAGTAGTAAGGTTATCAATAATAATGGAAGAACTTTGAATCGATTTTGCATATGTCACATCCTTTGACTACAGCGAATTTGGGAACAAACGAATTTGCATTGGGTTCCAATTAATAACCGTGTAGAAAAGCTTACTTTGCGTAGGTTGTTAATTGAGTTGAAGGTTTGTCCGGCAGTATACTTTAGTTTGTGATGAATCTGTAGGCTGCAAGTAATGATTTGAGAAGAATGATTCTGCAGCAAGGAAGGAGCTGAGCATGAAAACAAATAGAAATTTTGTCTATGTGTGCACTACGGCATTTTTTATGTTGTTATTGTTGCTGATTGCTGTTCCAAAACGAGCCGAGGCAGCCGATGACAAATGGAAAGCGCAATATTGGAATAATCGCACCCTTTCCGGCAGCCCCGCGCTGACGCGGGAATCGACGGCGATCAACTATGATTGGGGAGACGGCTCGCCTGATCCCAGCATCGACAAAGATGCCTTTTCGGTGCGTTGGACGCGCACAGTCTATTTCCCGACAACCGGCAACTATAATTTCACAGCAACGATGGATGACGGCATGCGGGTGTGGGTCGATGGCACGCTGCTGATCGATTCGTGGACCGACAGCCAGGTGCATGCAGTCAGCAGCGATACCTGGTTAAATGCAGGCAATCATGATGTGAAGGTGGAATATTATGAGGCGGGTGGCAAGGCGGTGGCTAAACTGTCTTGGACACAGCAATCAGGCCCGCCACCAGTCCCTATTGAACGTTGGCGCGGCGAATATTATCCCTATCAAAATTTAGCAGCACCACCGGCTTTTATTCGTGAAGACAATGATATCAACTTTAATTGGGGCTTGAATGCGCCTGGAGCCAATATGCCCGCCGATCATTTTTCGGTGCGCTGGACACGTTATGTCACCTTAAATCAGGGACAGGTGCGTTTTTCGGTGACGGTGGATGATGGTGTGCGCTTGTGGGTGAATGGCAATTTGCTCATCGATCAATGGCATGATAATCAGGATGTCACCTACACGGCCGTTGCTGTT
>CAYGMR010000469.1:0-4680 GCA_964350725.1 uncultured Ardenticatenaceae bacterium
GCCTTCTAATCTACGTGCTAATTCATAGGTGAAATAAAGATTGGCTAACTTGGAACGGCCGTAGACCTTCATGCCCCCAAAATCATCACGACTATTCAGATCATCAAAATCGAGTGTTACGCCTTCATGTGCATCCGAAGACACATTCACGATTCTGGCTGGCGCGCTGGCGATAAGCGTGTCTAAAAGCAAGTTTGTCAACAAAAAATAGCCGAGGTGATTAACCGCAAACATCATTTCATAGCCATCGGCCGTTTCAGTCCACTTTATCGTCATTAAACCCGCATTGTTGACCAATACATCGAGGTGATCATATTTGTCTAAAAACTGCGCGGCTAAATCACGTGTGGATTGTAAGGACGAAAAATCAGCCAGCATAAATTCGACAGCAGCATTGTTTGTCTCTTGTCGAATTTCTGCAACCGTTTTCTCGGCCTTCTCGCGGTTACGGCCGACGACAATCAGTTGGGCACCTTGGGCTGCTAAAGCAGTGGCAGTGGCCTTACCGATGCCATCCGTTGCACCCGTAACCATGCATAATTTACCTTGTATTGTGTTGTTGTGTGACATTTGGAGGAATTCCTTTGAGCAATTTTTAGTTATTATACAACAATCACCATGAATTTACGGAACAGGAACCATTAAGTGTTATAATCACGCCTATGGCAGACCCACAGGCGTTAATTGGCACAGATGTTGGCCCCTATCACATTCAAAAACATATTGCACGCGGCGGCATGGCCGACGTTTTCCTGGCTTACGAGGAAGGTTTACAGCGCAAAGCCGCGCTCAAAATCATGTTGCCCGCGCTGGCCGCCGACGAACAGTTTGTGCAGCGTTTTCAACGGGAAGCGCGGGTGGTTGCGAAGTTGGATCATCCCAATATCGTGCATGTGTATCGAATTGGCAAAACAGCCACAGGACAGCCATACATCGCGATGCAATATGTCGAGGGAGGCTCGCTGCGTGCGACGCTGCTGCAATCAGCACAGCGCGGCGAACTCATTGAACGCAACCAGGCCTTGTCAATTATCGGCAAAATGGCGGATGCACTCCAATTTGCGCACAATGCAGGCATCATCCATCGTGATATTAAACCTAGCAATATTTTGATTCGTGAAGACGGCCGTCCTGTGCTTGTTGATTTGGGTATTGCGGCCGTATCTGACAGTCAAAAGCTGACCCAAACCGGCACACTCATTGGCACACCAGATTATATGTCGCCAGAACAAGCGCGTGGGTTGGAAGTAGACGGCCGTTCCGATCTCTACTCATTGGGTGTCATACTCTACGAAATGTTGGCAGGTCGCCGCCCTTTCGAAGCCAACGACCCTATCGCTATTCTGCACAGCCATGTTTATGAACAACCTGAACCGCTGGCCCGGCTGCGTCCCGATCTACCACCAGAAACCATTGCACTGGTAGAAACTGCCATGCAAAAAGAACCCAATAAACGATTCCAAACCGCTGCCGAAATGCGCTGGGCGATTAATACGGCACTTAAAGCACAAGGTGGCCCTGGTGCAATCACATCTGCGGGCTTATGGGAACCCCAACCGACATCTCAATACCGGCTGAGTGAGTCTAAAATCATACCAGCCGATCCCACCAGCGTTGATCAGCCAGCAAAGAAATCTAAAAAGCGTTATGGTCTGCTCTTAATTCCTCTGTTGATCATTGCCTTGTTGTTTGCAGCCTGGCAGGTTTTACCTGGCTTCACGGCAGCATCACCGCCACCCTCCACAAATCCAGACGCACAATCGACTGCCCAACCCACTGCAAATCTTGTTTCCGCGCCGGAAACACCACTTACTCCCGATGAAAATAATGAGGCCACAGGAGTGCCAACGGCGACAGATGTACAATCCTCTGAAATCATTGCCACACCCGTTCCGAACGCCACCGATACACCGCAAGCTGCGCCCACCGACACCACTTCGCCAGAGCCAAGCCCAAGTCCGGATCGGGGACCTGAGACGATGACGATCGGCCGTTCAGTGCAGAATAAGCCGATTGAAGCTGTGCGCTTCGGCGTAGGTGACAATGTGATTATCTTTATTGGCGGGTTGCATGCGGGATTTGCGCCGGGCACGGTGGCCCTGGCACAAAATGCCATCACCTACTTCACCGAAAATCCAGACCAAATCCCAGCAGCCACTGTGTTATACATTATCCCCAACGCCAATCCCGATAGTCCCAATGCGCCTGGGGAGTTAAACGGCCGTCTCAATGCCAACAATGTCGATCTCAATCGTAACTGGGATTGCCGCTGGGATCGGGATGCCAAATGGCGCGGCAATGTCGTCAACGGCAGCGGCGGCCCAGCCCCATTCTCTGAACCCGAAACACAAACATTACGCAGCTTTATCTTGAATCTGAACCCCAAAGCGGTTGTCTTTTGGGAAGCACGCGCCACAAATGGGCTATCGGCCGCAGGTGCATGTGAAGGGGGCCCCCAGGTATCACAACCTGTGGCACTCACCTATGGCATTGCAGCAGGATACCCGGTTGAAGATTTCGAGAGTCTGACCAATCAAGAACTAAACGGAGATGGCAGCAACTGGTTAGATAGTCAAAACGTCCCATCGATTGCCATCTTGCTGCCAGAATATACGAGCATGGATTGGAACAATAATCTGGCGGGTATGTTGGCGACTTTAGACACCTATGGGCGTTAAAAACTCCTCTGTATTTGCCATCACCTATCTTCTGGTTGGATTAACCTTTACATTGCTGACAGGCTGCCAGCCAGCCACATTCATCCCGGCTGCACCCACCACAGAAGTTGACATAACTGCAAACAGAACAGCTTCTGAATCCCCCACCACACGACCACTGCCACCCACAATGCCACCCCCAGCCACGCCAACTGCGGTAGCCACAACCCTGCCAGCAACGATGACTACAACGGCCGCTGCTGCCACACCACCTATGACACACTCACCCGCTGTTGACATTACGGCCGTTGCAACCAGTCACCCATTGCCGACAATCACAGCAGCGCTGCCTGCCGAGGAATTGCCACAATCCCAATTGCCACAAACCCAAACAATTGAGATCGGCCGTTCGCTGCAAAATCGCCCGATTTACGCCTATCAGTTCGGCCAGGGCCCAACCCAAATCATGCTTGTCGGCGGCCTCCACGGCGGCTACGAGTGGAACAGCATCGTGCTGGCTCATCGCCTGCTTGACTATTTTACAAACAACCCGGCACAAATCCCGGCGAACATCACCCTCACCATTATCCCCTCAGCCAATCCAGATGGCCATTATTTGATATCCGGTGAAGATGGCAATTTTGACGCTGCCGACCTCGTCCAAGACACATCCCAGGGGCGGTTTAGTGCCAATACAATCAATGGACTGCCTGTTGACCTGAATCGCAATTGGGATTGCAACTGGAATCCCACGGCCCTTTGGCGTAACACGGAAGTCAGCGGCGGCAGCGCTCCTTTTTCTGAACCAGAAACAAGCGCACTGCGTAACTTCTTCCTGAGCCAAAATCCGCAAGCTGTCATTTTTTTGCACAGCGCAGCGAATGGTGTATTTGCCTCTGGCTGTGGTGCTGTCCACACGCCTTCCTACGACCTGGCAGCAGTTTATGCCCAAGCAGCCGCTTACCCCATCTTCGATACATTTGATTTTTATGAGATTACCGGCGATGCAGGTGATTGGCTCACGACACAAGGCATCGCTTCCATTTCGATTGAACTCATCACCCATGAAGCGATTGAGTTCGACAAAAATTTAAACGGCGTAAAAGCCGTCCTCGGGTATTACGACAATTGATTACCTGCAAAATGACTACAACAAATTGTTGATAGTTATGCAAACCTGGATATGGGGTGCACGGATATCTTCTTAAACAGCCAGCCGGTAGCCCACACCTCGCACATTCAAGATAAATCGGGGTTGGTCAGGCTGGGGTTCGAGCTTTTGGCGCAAGGTGTAGATGTGACGCTTGATTAACTCCTTGGCTTCCCAGGGTTCCGCTTCATAATCCAAGACAACTTTGGTCAATGTCACATAATCCATGACCGCCCCAGCCTTTTCAGCCAACGTCAGGAGCAAAATGTATTCTGTCGGCGTGAGTGACAATGGCTGCCCTGCAAACCGTACTTCGTAAGTAGCGCGATTTATGATCAGGTCGCCGATTTTCAGTTGAGTCACCATTGGGGCAGCAGCGGGTTGGCCGGAAGGGGATGGGGTCGGCACCTGCTGCAAGCGCTGTAATCCCACCTGGAGCGACTCTAAAAAGGCGGCCTGTTCTCGCTGACGACGCGTTTCCACCAGAGCCCGCATGACGACGCTGCGTATCGCATCTGGTTTGGCCGGTTTAAGCAGGTAATCGAAAGCGCCTTCTTTTACGGCCGTCATCGCCGTCTCCAATGTCCCATGCCCTGTCAGCATAACCACGGCCAGATACGGCCGTTGCGCTTTGAGGGCAGTCAACAATTCCGTCCCCGTCATACCCGGCATCCGAATATCTAGAACAGCAACTTCGGCGTCAAAATCTGGCAGCAGAGCCAGCGCCGCATCCGCCGAGGCCACGTCCCGCACGTCATGGCCATCTTTTTGCAAAATAGCTCTTAGTCCGGCGCGGATATTGGTTTCGTCGTCTACCAGTAAAATTTTACCGGGAAACGGCCTGTGCTGAGGCTGCTGAAACGGCCGTTCCTC
>CAYGMR010000470.1:0-4666 GCA_964350725.1 uncultured Ardenticatenaceae bacterium
GCCAACGAAACGCCGATGGCGGTGAAGATCAACAGCACGATGAAAAAGCCGATGAAGCCGACAATATAAACGCCTAAACCCCAACCTGCTGCACCTAACGGCCGTTCACCGGCTTTGTCCGCCCATTTCTCTAACCATTTGGGCAGCAGCCAGATGAAAAAGGCACCCACAACCAGCAGCGAAATCAACATACGCAGCCGGTCGCCCGTCCAGTTTAAGGCGGCTGTGCCTGGATCGACAGGTTCTGGGTCGACAACGCCATCATCTTGTGCCAGCGGAACGGCCGAACCGGCCATAATTTGTAACTCGCGGGCCTGGGCGATGGGGTGGATAGGTGCTGCTGAAGGAATGACCGCGCCAATGGGAATGCCGGTGGTGACGCGGTTGATTGAATCCAGAATCATTTTGCCTAATTCCACCAGACCCACAATGACTTGGCTGTTGCCATTGACCGTGCCAGCCAGACGCGCACCCAGGCTGATGCCATTCAGATCCCGTTCAATGTAAGAATCTTTTTCGGTGAGTAAGCTGACGCCGAGGAAGTAGACACTGCGCCCGATTTTGGAAGTTGATTTCAGGTCGAGGGTAACGGCCGTGACATACACACTATCTTCGACAGTACCCAGAATTTCAACCTGATCGCCAATAACAAAAAGGCTGCCGTTAATCTTGCCACTAATCACGACTTGTTTACCTGCGGCGAAAACATCGCCATTGACGGTGCCGCTCATGACAACCCGGTCGCCATTGAGGATAATATCCTGGTCTAATACTTCGCCAGAATTGATGCGGTCGCGGATATTGAGCCCCTGGGCATGGGCGGATGGGGGTGAGATGAGTAAAACAACGAGTAAGGCAGCAAAGTAGAACGTCAAACGCTGCCAACGTTTTAAATTAATAATCATGAGATTTCCTCCTGTTGTGCCTATTATATCAATAAAATCATTTCGGCTGTATCGAACTTTTTGATTAATTTATTCCCCAGAAAACGAAATACGGGTATAATTCACGCAGGGCAAGCTGCAATTTTATAGTGAAACATGATTTGTAGTTTATCTGTGTGCAAATCCCCAAATAAATTTCGCCTGTGTGGGCAGGCGCTTTACAACTTTCAATTCCAATTTTAATTTTAGGAGAAAATGAGATTATGGCCTATCAAAATATAAACGTACCTGCTGGTGAAAAAATAACATATGTCGATGGTGAACTACAAGTACCTGACAATCCCATCGTTACCTTTATTGAAGGTGATGGCATTGGTGTGGATATTACACCAGCCTCAATGGTTGTTTGGGATGCCGCGGTTGAAAAAGCTTATGGTGGGCGGCGCAAAATTTCCTGGATGGAAATTTACTCTGGCGAGAAAGCGGCTGAACTATATGATGGTAACTTTATGCCAGAAGAGACTTTTGATGCTATGCGTGAATATCTTGTGGGTATTAAAGGCCCGCTGACGACACCCATTGGCGGCGGCTTCCGCAGTTTGAATGTGACCTTGCGCCAAGTGTTAGACCTCTACGCTTGTGTACGGCCAGTGCGTTACATTTCCGGCACACCCAGCCCGATGCGCTACCCAGACAAGATGAACATCGTCATTTTCCGTGAAAACACCGAGGATGTTTATTCTGGCGTGGAATGGGAAGCTGGCTCTGAAGGAGCTGAGGCGATCATTAAATTCATGAATGAGACATTGGGCAAGCAAGTACGTGATGGGTCCGCGATTGGCATCAAGCCGGTTAGCGAATTTGGCACCAAACGACTGGTACGCCAGGCTATTGAATATGCCATCACACATCAACTTCCAAGTGTAACCATCGTACATAAAGGCAATATCATGAAATTTACTGAAGGTGCCTTTAAGAATTGGGGCTATGAAGTTGCCAAAGATGAGTTTGATGATGTAACCATTACCGAAGATGAATTGTGGTATGAGCATAATGGCATTGCACCCGAAGGTATGATTGTGGTTAAGGATCGCATTGCTGATAATATGTTGCAACAGTTGCTCACGCGTACAAACGAATATAGTGTCATCGCTACGTTGAATTTGAATGGCGATTACATGAGTGATGCGGCCGCAGCGCAGGTTGGTGGTTTGGGCATGGCTCCCGGTGGCAATATTGGGGATGGTGTGGCTTTGTTTGAAGCGACCCACGGCACAGCACCCAAATATGCTGGTAAAGATATGGTGAATCCGAGCAGCCTGATCTTGAGTGGTGTAATGATGTTGGAATACATGGGCTGGCAAGAGGCGGCCGATCTGGTTGTCGCCGCGATGACAAAAACGATTGAAGATAAAACCGTTACTTATGATTTACATCGCCAAATCCAAAGCGCGACAAAATTGAGCTGTTCAGAATATGCCGCAGCGATTGTTAAAAATATGGCGTAATTATTGCGTATTGCGTGTTATGTAACTTGCAAACGTGATTGTATGAAACGTAAAGTGTGGAATTTTTTCATGCTTTACGTTTTTTGTTTGTATCTATACAGGTGTCTCTTGACTGTCATGCCCGCGCAGGCGGGTATCCATGTGTGGATTCCTACCTGCGCAGAGCCTGCCCTCATGAAGATGGGGGAATGACCTGAATAGTTACTTTTGTTTTTTGGATTGATTCCATGCCAAATGATGAGCCAGTGAAGGTTTTGACGATCGGTGGTTCCGACAGCGGCGGCGCGGCTGGGGTGCAGGCGGATTTGAAGACGTGGACAGCCTTGGGTGTCTATGGCATGAGCGCGCTAACGGCCGTTACTGCACAAAATAGTTTAACTGTCACGGCCGTCCACTTCCTGCCTCCTGAATTTATAGCCCAACAAATTGAAGCTGTTCTGACTGATTATGGCGCAACGGCCGTTAAAACTGGTTTTCTAGGCCAGGCAGCGAGCATTGCTGTGGTAGCCGATTCCCTGACCCGCTTTGAAATTCCTTATATCCTCATTGATCCGGTTCTGGTCAATCATAAGGGTGAGGCGATGTTTTCGGCAGACCTGTTGACTGCTTATCGTACGCATCTTTTGCCAATAGCGACCTTGTTAACGCCCAACTGGCGAGAATTGGCTTTATTGGCTGCTGTAGATGTTGCTAGTTTGGATTCAGTCAGTGGTTTGCAAACGGCCGTTGCCAAACTCCACGAACTCGGCGCAAAAAACATCCTCGTTACCGGCTGGCGAGATGGTGAGTGGGTTGTGGATTGGTTTGCGGATGAGGCTGGTGCGATACGGCCGTTGTCCATGCCATTTATTCAAACCGAAAACCGCCACGGCAGCGGCGACACCCTCTCCGCTGCAATTTGTGCCTTCCTCGCCAAAGGTGAACCCTTGTTAAGTGCCATCCAAAAAGCCCAAAAAGTCACCCGAACAGCTTTGCAAAACGCCCGTGATTGGCAGCTAGGTCAAGGACATGGCCCATTAAACCATTTCAACTTGCCAACTCCCTAAACCCAAATCCATGAAAACCCGTGCCAATCTGTGGCAAAAATAAAAACTCCCAAACTTTCCCCTAAAATCAAAATCTGTGAAAATCCGTGGCAAAGATAAAAACACCCAAACTTTTCCCCAAAATCAAAATCTGTGAAAATCCGCGCCAATCCGTGGCAAAAATAAAAACTCCCAAACCTTTCCCTAAATCGAAAATCGGTGCTAAAATTTGTCAATCACATAACATTCAAAACGTTTTGAACGCAGGGTTAGTCAATGCATAAAGCTTTAGGAAATGTCAACGATAGTACAGTAGCTGGCGTAGGACGTCTGGCTCGTTTTTTTGGTTTTAGCGAAGTCATGGGGCGTTTATATGGCACCCTTTTATTACGGCCCGAGGCACTTTCACTGGACGCACTTGCCAGCGAGTTGCAGATCAGCAAAGGCTCAGTGAGCATGAATATGCGTGCGCTCGAACGTTGGGGCATGGCTAAAGAAGTGTGGGTGCGTGGCGAGCGCAAGAAATATTACCGCGCCGAATCTGATTTGTGGCAGGTCATCCGCAATGTGTTGGGCAGCCGCGAGCAGCGTGAGGTACAGCTGGCATTGGACGTACTCACCGACAGTGTTGAAAAACTCAAGTCGGTCGAAAATGAGTTAACCCCAGAAGAGCGTGAATTAGCCATCTATTACCTGGAGCGAATTAACGACTTGCAGGCTTTTTTCCAGGTGGCACAAATAGCATTGGGCACCGTTTTGGGCAGCGATGAAAATGTCGATATTGAAGCTGTAACAAGGATTGAGATTGGTTAATGAAAATTTCTGTCGGATCTACAAATCCCATTAAGGTTGCTGCCGTGGGTGAGATTGTCACGCGCAAATGGCCACAGGCTGAAGTTGTTGCATTTGATGTACCTTCTGGTGTCAGCGCAATGCCAATGAGTGATGCTGAGACGTTGGCTGGCGCTAAAAATCGTGCCTATGCCGCCTTGGCTGCTGCGCAAGCTGATCTGGGTATTGGTTTGGAAGGGGGCGTTAATCAAGAACAGCATGGTTTGGTGTTGATGGGCTGGGTGGTTGTGGTGGATGGCAACGGCCGTATCGGCATAGGTGGTGCTGCTCGTCTGCCGCTCCCTGAGCATATCGCCCAACGTGTACTCAATGGTGAAGAACTGGGTGATGTGATGGATGATGTGCTCAACGAAGAAAATATCAAACAAAAAGGAGGTGCTGTGGGCGCCTTGACCGC
>CAYGMR010000471.1:0-4660 GCA_964350725.1 uncultured Ardenticatenaceae bacterium
ACCTGCATCTACTGAATGCGGATTGCGGATTGCGGATTGCGGAATCATGGTTTACGGCTACCTTTGCGGGCGGTGTTGATAGAAGTTACGGTTATGGCGACAAGCTCATCGGCCTCCTGCATGAGCGGGGCGAGTTTGCTTTCGTCTACAATGCCAGCTTCGATTAAGAGTTCCATCCAATAAAGTGACTCGTCTGCTTCTTCTTCGACTATGCCCATTTTAGCGATGAAGTCAGCAGGAGATTTTGCCCGACAAGCAGCCCGATAATTTGCCCCGACTGATGTGCCCGATCTTAGTAATTGACGTCTAATTACATTGGCGGTCATTGTATTAGGCAACGCTTCCGTTAACCGAATTACCCGCAAAGCAAACTGTTTGGTTCTCTTTTTCAAATCCTTTTGATTCACAACCAACACCTCCTCAATTTAGGTGGCTAAATCCGCATTCCGCAATCCGAATTCCGCAATCAAGTCCCTACGACAATGCCACCGTCAACCCGTAATACTTCGCCGGTGATGAAGCTGGCTTCGTCTGAGGCGAGGAAGAGATAAGCGTTGGCGATGTCGCGTGGTTCGCCCAGGCGACGTAAGGGTGTATGTGATTTCATGCCATCGAGGATTTTCTCTGGCATTTGGGCTACCATTTCGGTGAGTGTGAAGCCGGGGGCCACCGCATTGACGCGCACCCCGTAACGGCCGAGTTCGCGTGCCCATACTTTTGTCATGCCGATCACGCCTGCTTTGGTGGCGACATAGTTGGTTTGGCCAAAGTTGCCGTCCAGCCCGACGACAGAACTGGCGTTTAGAATGACGCCACTGCCCTGCTGAATCATCACGGGAGCAACCGCCTGCGTGCAGTTAAAAACGCCCTTGAGATTGACAGAAATGACGAGATCGAAGTCGTTTTCGGTCATCATGCCTGTGATTTCGCCATTTTTCCATTTGACCAGTTGGCCATCGCGCAAGACGCCGGCATTGTTGACAAGGATGTCAATACGGCCGTATTTTTCCGCCACCGCATCTACCCAAGCTTGTGCTGCCTGCCGGTCGGCAATATTGACCTGGTAGAAGTCAGCGCCGATTTCCTGCGCAGTGGCTGCCCCTTTGTCCGCGTCAATATCACAAATGACAACTTGCGCGCCTTCTTCAATAAAACGTTGGGCGGTCGCTTTGCCGATGCCGGCCGCGCCGCCTGTAACCAGTGCAACTCTTTTTTCTAATCTCATTTTTCTTCCTTTTTATGTGACGACAGCGGATGTTGATAAGAACGGATAGGGTTGGGAATCCCAGTTTTTCTTTTAAAGGTTGACATCCACATCTGCCGATTCATCTTTGCATGTTTATGATTTGTCGTCGCCGCCAATCGTCTCCTTCCAATACACCTTATCCGTTATTTTCTCTATCCGTTGTTGTCCGCTGTCGTGCCCCATTGCACAACGGCCGCGCCCCAGACATAGCCAATGCCGGCAGCGACAATTGCCATCAGATCGCCGTCATGTAGTCGATCTTGTTGGATACCTTCTTTGATGCCGAACATCGCATCTTGTTCGCCGGTGTGGCCGTATTCGCTCAGATAAACGGATTGTTCTTCAGTCAAACCCAGCCGTGCCAGCATTTCACGATGGCCGGATGGTTTGATCAACACCATATTCAAAAAGTCGATGTCGGCGCGCGTGTATGACGTGCCGTCCCCCTTCTTGCCGCTTTTGCGCAGCGCTTCATCGACACATAGTACCCAGTTGTCCATCGAGACTGCGTTAAGGCGGTTTTTCATTTTTTCTGGCTCGACGAGGTCAAAGTAAAATTCGTCATTGGCAACGGCCGTATCGGTCGGAAATTTGACTGTGCCGCTGGCGGGGACGATGACATGTTTGCTCATGGAGCCATCGACGATCATATGGGCGCCCAGCACCTGGTTATGTGGCCAATTTTTGCGTAACAATAAGGCACCGCCACCCGCGCCGATATTCCATAAAAACGAAGTGCGTGGATTTTTGAAATTGATGAAATCGGCGATGCGATAGCCACCGGCAATTAATACCGTGTTGATCTCCGGATCGGCGAGCATCATATCTTTGGCCATTTTCAGTGCGCCAACAGTGGTAACGCAACGTGCATGGATGTCCATCGCCCAGGCATTGGTAGCACCGATTTCATGGGCCATATGAATGCCTGATGTCCACAGCAAATATTCGCGCCACTCTTCAGTTGTGCAGAGCACGACATCAATTTCTTCGGGTGCAATATCGGTTTGGGCCAGACAATCCCTGGCGGCGGCGATGCCCATTTCGTTGGGATGGTCGTCGGGGCCACCGACATGCTTTTTATGGATGCCCAGCTTGTCGCGTACGACCCATTCCGGATAGCCGGTGCGCGCCGCAATCTCGGCCGAGTCCAAATATGCCTCTGGCGAATAAGTGCCTACACTCACGATGCCGACAGATGGTTGTGTCATAGAAAAAGCCTTTTGAGCATTTCAGCCACGCATTTCACAAATTACACGAATTAGAAAACTGGTTGCATAAGGATCGTGAAATGCACGGCAAAAACCTGGATTAACTCAAAAAATCATGCAGCAATTGGTTAAATTCTGCCGGCTTTTCGATATAAGGTGAATGACCGGCGTCGGCGACAACTTCTTCCGAATATTGTCCGCCGTTTGCCTGATAGCGATCTAAAACTGCGCGCATTTGATCCAACATGGGCTGCGGCGGGCATTCCTCATTGCCTGGCCAGCCGGGCACAAAGCCTAATGCACCCAAAGCCGCGATATCCCATAACGCCTGATTGGAAACGATGTTGTCATCTGCTCCCCGAATCCACAAAATCGGTGGTTTCGGCTCTATTTCTACAATGCCGCTCGCATCAAAATATTTGCGGCTGAAGGCGTTGTTGATCCCTTTCGTGCCTGGTGCGGCACCGGGCCAATGCTCGGAGGGTACCGAATTGCCTGGATACCAATCATCACCGACGCGTGTAGATAATATGGAACTCAATAAATCTTGTTCGCGAGCAGGTACAAAAGGTGGTTTGACATAGAATTGGCGCATGACATTAATTGGTGCCATGGGATCTTCGGCACTCCGTTCTTTTTCTGCCAATAGCCTAACGAAATCAGGATTTACGCTCGCTGCGCCTGCCGGCGCGCCGTCGGCATGTATGGGTGTGCCTTCAATCCCTTTACTGCCACTGTAGCCATATGGTGACATGGAGTCGACCAGCGTGATGGATAACAGCTCTTGGGCATAGGCGATGGCGTATTTCATGACAATGCCACCGCCCATGCTGTGACCAATGATGTGATAAGAGTCAAGGCCGAGTGTCTTCACGCAAGCGTGAATGTCGGCAACCATGTCGCTTAGCCCTAGGGTTGCATCCACAGGCAAGGGGTCGGTGTCACCATAGCCGCGCATATCGAGGGCGAATGCCTGGAATTCAGCGGGCAAGGCTAACATGGTTTCTTCCCAGAATGTCGCCGATGAGCCATTGCCATGAATGAATAAAACAGGAACGCCACCGGCCTTGCCACTTGACAAGACGTGCATATTTATTCGATCAGTTTTTGCGATTTGGGAGGTTATCCCTGGAAGGGTGGGGATTGCCATAATTTCTCCTCATTCAAATGTGGTGCTTGCGCAGGTGCAAACACCTGCTAAAAAATCAACTTTTTCCTATTTGAATAAGGATACGTTATGGAGGTTACGGGAAAGTAACAAATTTGTGGTTAGTCAACTATGACGGCCGTTCCCCCAACAAATTCAGCCCAATCAATCCCAACAAACTTAATTCCAACAAAAACAGCAGCGTGCCACCAATTAGCAAGGATGGGTTTAGCGTTGCTAAATGTTCCCCAAAATTGAAGGTGGATTGTATGGGTGGCAGCCAATTCAATTGCATGATACCTGTCCACCAGAGGATGATTAACCAGACAGCAGCCAGGATCGCAGACCAAAACAATGCCAACACAATATCCAGAAATTGCAGGCGAAAACGAATAGGTGAAGGTGAACGGTTTACACTTTGGCTTTGAGCAACATCTACCGTTTCTATAGTTGCCATGACCTGATTAACAAAATCGGGTGGCAAGGGGGCGATAGGTAAATTGCCTAAAGCTTTATCTAACAAAGCATCTTGTTGGTTGAATTCATCCATTTTCATTACCCATTTGATGGTCCATTTGATGTGTGAGCATTTCCCGCAATTGACGACGTGCGCGGAAGATGCCTGTTTTGACTGTGCCCAGCGGCAGGTTGGTAACGGCCGTTATTTCCGCATAACTCAACCCTTGCATATGCCGCAAAGTGATCAGCAAACGGTAACTTTCGGGGAGTTGGTCAACGGCCGTTTGCACGAATTTAATCATCTCAGCAGACAGCAATTCATCTTCAATATCCTGGCGTTTATCCGGCAAATCGATGTCTGTATCCGGATCAAGTGCTGCCAACTCTCTTTTCATCTGCGGCAGCCGGTTGTAACACAGATTGGTTGTGATGCGATAGAGCCAGGTGCTTAACTGTGACTCAATTCGAAAGCGCGGCAAAGCCTTCCAGGCACGCACAAACGTTTCTTGTGCTACATCTTCAGCTTCTTGCGAATCGTTTAAGGTGCGCAGAGCCAGGTTGTAAACCAGCGTGCCATGCAAACTGACCAGCGCGGCGAAG